>CAZZAQ010000492.1:0-256 GCA_964652165.1 uncultured Bifidobacterium sp. | reverse complement strand
TCGGTGTCGCATTTGTATGCAAGCATCTTCCTCGAATCCACTTTCGCGAACGTTTGGATTTCGCCGCGCGGGCGGTAGCGGGTTTTGTGGAAGGTTTCCAGGTGCGCGAACATGGCCTGCGCACGCGCGCCCAGGATGAAGGATACCGCGTCAATCCAGTGCGTGCCGATGTCGCCCACGGCCCGCAGTTTGCCCCCTTCGCTGGCCAGCAGGCGCCAGTTGTAGTCGGTCGCATGGAGCAGCCAATCCTGGAAGA
>CAZZAQ010000491.1:0-4378 GCA_964652165.1 uncultured Bifidobacterium sp. | reverse complement strand
AATCGTTCCTGCTGAACCTGGGAGTTGCTCTCCTCCTCCTTATCCCGGCCGGCGCGGCGCCCGCGCAAAAGGCCGCCCGTCCGAAGCGCCCGGCGGCGCCCGCGGCCTTGCCCCTCAACCTGGCGGGCGAGGTGAACGACTTCCGCATCGAAGACCAGCTCGACCTCGCCGCCGAACAACTCATGGCCGCCGGCAAAACCGCGAAGATGTCAGAACTCATCCGCCAATTGAGCCGCCGCACTTGCTCGGTCGAACTGCCCAGGTTCTCTCCGAAGAATCCTTCCGGCGCGGAAATCGCCGCAACCTGCCGTCCGGGCGTCGTCGTGATCGGCGACCTCTCGAAGTGCAAGAAGTGTCCCAAGTGGCACGTGGGCGCCTCAAGCGGGTTCCTGCTCACGGATTCTGGCGTTTGCGTGACCTGCTATCATGTCGTCCATGTCCCCGAAAGCCCGACGCTCATCGCGATGACTGGCGACGGGCGGATTGTCGCCGTGAAGGAAGTGCTCGCGGCCAACCCGCACACGGACTTGGCCATCGTCCAACTCGACGGCTCAGGCTTCAAACCGCTGCCGCTCGACACGAATGCGCCCGCGGGCTCAACCGTCCGGGTGCTCAGCCATCCAGACGATCATTTCTTCACGCTCACCGAGGGGATTGTATCGCGCTATGTGGCGCTCCCCTTGGAGAAAGCAGCGGGCGAAGTCACCTTCATGGCCATCACCGCGGACTTCGGTGCAGGTTCGAGTGGCGCGCCGGTATTCAACGAAGGTGGCGGGGTTGTCGGTCTCGTGAACAACACCCAGTCGCTCTATTACGATCCAAAAAAAGGGAAGGATCTCCAAATGGTCTTCAAGCACTGCCTGCCCTCGCAGTACATCCTGCAGCTCATTGAGAAGAAGTAGCTGGAAGATAGGCAGTTGGAAGGAATCCGCTACGAGGGGTCGAGAACGGTCAGCTCCTGTCGACTATATCGTTATAGATGATTCCACTCTCGCTGATCCCCAATCCTGGACTTGACCTAGAAGGTTAGTCTCCTATAAGTTGTTCACTCTCAATGGACGCGTAATTAGACAACTTTAGATCGAGTTATGGCAGACAAGCTTCGTTGTGCGGTCATCGGAGCGGGCAGCATCGGCCTCGACCACCTTCACAGCCTTGTCACCTGTCACCGCGCCGCCGCCGTCGCCATTGCCGAGAACAACGCCCAGCGTGCCCGCGAAGCTTGCGCCCGCAACAACGTCCCCCGGAGCTACGCCGATTACCGCGAACTGCTGGAACAACCGGACATCGACGCTGTCATCATCGCATTGCCCACCTACCTCCATGCCTCCGTCGCCCTCGAAGCGCTTAAAGCCCGCAAGCACGTCCTGATCGAAAAGCCAATGGCGATGAACGCAAAGGAGGCCGCAAAGATTGTCGAGACGGCCAAACAGATGAAGCGCACCTTGATGGTTGCGCAGAATTTCCGCTTCAACAAACACACACAACTGGCTCGCTCCATCGTCGAGCGGGGCGACCTCGGAGAAATCTATCATGCGCGCGGCTTCTGGCTTCGGCGCTCGGGCATTCCCCGCATCGGCTCGTGGTTCACGCGCAAACAGTTCTCCGGCGGCGGCGCGTTCGCGGACATCGGAGTGCATCTCCTCGACGCCTGCCTGCACCTGATGAGGGAATTTGACGTGGCCGCGGTGAGCTGCCGCATGCATGCGAAGTTCGGCCCGCGCGGCCTGGGCGAAATGGACTGGGGCCGCAGCGAGGTGGACCCCAAGAAGCCTTTCGACGTGGAGGATTACGGGGTGGCACTGTTGCGCCTCAAGAGCGGCCGCACCGTGCTGCTGGAGATTGGCTGGGCCTGCTTCCAGAACAACGAAGCCCGCGAGTACGGCGTCGACCTGCTCGGCACCAATGCCGGCTTGAGCCTCTGGCCCGCCCGACTCTACCGCAACATGCTCGATGGCCACGAGACGGTTGCCTTCCATCCCGGCAAAGTCCCCTTCACCGAGGATCGCGTGCATCATTTCGTGGCCTGCGTGCTCGACGGCAAGAAGCCGATCGTGCTGCCTGAAGAATCCCTCAAGGTCCAGTTGGCCCTCGACGCCCTCTACGCTTCCGCCGACACCGGCAAGGAAGTGAAGCTGGGCTGAACTTAACTTCCTCGCGCGTCGAGCAAAAGCCCAACAAAACCGAGGGTTTCTCGGTGTTGTTGGGCTCCACGCTCAATGGCTGGGCGACCCCTTCCGTTACGGTCAAAACCCGCGGGTCAGATCATTCACGGGAATCTTGAACGCGTGCGCCAGCCTCGCCAGCGCGTCCACCGACACATTGACCGTGCCGCGTTCCACTTCTCCGAGGAATTTGGGGCTGAGTTCGGCCTTCTCTGCCAGCTTTTCCTGCGTCAAACCAGCGCGCTCGCGGTAAGTACGGAGGTTCCCGCCCAAAGCCCGACGATGTTCCCGGTGCGCCACGGTCGGCTACCGAAGCAGGAGGCATCCCGTGCTTAAACCCGATATATGTTCTTTTCTGCTTGCGTCCTCAAAAATACACGGCAACCCGAAAAACAATTGCAAAGATAGTCCTTGCCAAATCACCGCACTTTTGCAAGAAGTCCGACGGTCAGCCGGGAGATGCGGAGAAATCTCTTTGAGCCAAGCAAGAGCTGAAGCATGAAGGAACGATGGAGAGCAATCGCCACGATTATTCTCAGTTGCGCCGTGTGGTGCGGTTTCGCGCCCGGCGCACACGCCGGCGCTCTCCCGCTGCCGTTCGGCAACCTGAACACCATCACGACCACCAACCAACTCACTAACTCCGCCGCTTCCGCCTCGCCGGCGTATTTGGTGACAACCAACAACATCTCCCGCTCCTTTCGCGGCGCGTTCAGTCCCGCCTCGCTCAACACACGGCTTGCCATCCAGTCCGACGACGGCTCCGACGTGCGCATCAACGGCGTGCTTGTATTGCCGCGGAAAGGCCAGGAAACGCATTGGCAGGACTTCAATCTGTCCAGTTCCTACTGCGCCCTGAGCATCATCGACTACACGTTCACGAACACGGAGGAATACTGCATCGAGATTGACTACCAGAATGGCGCTTACACGCCGGGCGACACAGACGGCGTGAGTTTCTACGCCTGGAATGGCGGCGGCTACGTCCGCGACGGGATTCCTGTGTGGGGCGCGAACTTCGCCCCCGTCGGCTGCGCCGCGACGCTTTACACCTGTGGCACGATCACGAACTGGTCCGCCTACCCGACCGGCATCGTGTCTCTCTCCGGCAGCGGCGGTTCCATCACGGTCCAAGGGGTCTCCAACGGCACGGCCACGGTCACGGCAACCGATTCCGATGGCAGGACTGGCTCGCGTCAGGTTCAGGTGTTCAAACTCGGCGTCAGTCCAAAGTCCTTCACCGTCTGCCAAGGCGTCCCGACCACACTGGTCCTCACCAACAGTCAAGTGACCAACGGCGTCTCCTGGTCGCCCCAAGGGGCCGTCAGCCCCGATACGCGCAGCAACACCGTTGCCTTCGCCACGGCCGGCCAGACCAACACCATCACTGCCACGTGGAACCTTTGCACCGCCAGCGCCACAGGCGTCGTGGTGGGGGTAGCCTCCCTGAACGTCACGCCCCCGCGCCTGTGCGATTCCGGCCAAGCGATGTTTACGGCCACTACCACTCCCGCTGGATACGAGTCCATGCTCGCCTGGACTGGCGAAGGAGTCAGTGGCAGCGGCGCGCAGAAAACCGTGAATTATGCGACTCCCGGAGTGAAATCCGTCACGGTCTCCTGTGGCGGGTCCGAGCAGACGATCAGCGTGACCGTCCACCACGTCGACATCACCAACGGCGTGGAATACGGCATTGCCGGCAGTACGGTGCCCGTCGTCTTTGGTTTGTCCTCCAACAGTTTCGGCCCTTACCTCTGGGAAGTCGAGCCTTCGAGCGGCCCGAGCTTTGTCGGTGGAACACAAGGCAGTACCGCCTCGCTTCTGCCCGGCAACACTGCGGGCGCTTACACGGTGCGAGCGTACGCATCGTTCCTTCCAAGCTGCACCGACACCGCCACACTGCAAGTCGTGCAAGCCACGTTTTCGGGTGGCGACATCGCCCTTTGCGAAGGCAGCACCAGCAACCTGACTGTCACGGTGACCCCGTCCAACGCCCTCTCACTGCTGACATTCGACACCGTGACGAACACAGCCACAGGCGGGACGAACACCCACTCCCACGTGACCGTGAACGGCACGAACCTGACGATTCACGGAGACCTGGCCGGCACCGCCTACTTGCGTGTCCGCCTGGGCAGTACGCTGCGCATCGCCGGTTCGATTCAGATCGTGCGCGTCACCTTCCCCTCCGAACCGCTCTACGTGGGCGTCGG
>CAZZAQ010000490.1:723-4381 GCA_964652165.1 uncultured Bifidobacterium sp. | reverse complement strand
GCGCGGCCTTCGTCAAGCCCCCCGGCTCCGCCCGGCCGAGCGCCCAGGTGAGCGTGAGCCCGTCGAGCGCGCCGAAGAGCGAGCGCGCCACGACGCGCGGCGACACGTCCCGGCGGATCGTCCCCTTCGTCTGGCCCTCCGCGACGACCTCCGCGATCGTGTCGAGGTACTCGACGAACCGCGGCATCGTCCCCGTCTGGAGGATCCGCTTCGACTGGCGGATGTTGACGGTGATGACCTCCGCGAGGTCGCGGTGCTCCTCGAGAAGGCCGAGCTGGAGCGCCAGTTCCAGGATCTTTCCGTGCTCCGCGCCCAGGTCGCCAAGCTGAAGGAGGAACTGACCGTCTCCCGCCGCCTGGAATGGCTGCGGATGGGCATTTACGGCATGCAGGACAAGAAGGGCGCCGAATTGCTCATGGCCAAGGGTGCACCCGCGCCCAGGACAAACAACTTCAGCTTGAACGTCGAACTCAAGCAGGACGGCGGCGCGACCGTCCTCACCAACCTCGCCCCGCCGCCACCGAAGTGACATGACCCGCGGCCAACTGGTCGATTCGCACGGGCGCACCCTCCGCGATTTGCGGGTGAGCGTCACCGACCGGTGCAATTTCCGCTGCCTCTATTGCCTGCCGGAGACCGAGGCGGCGCATAATTTCTACCGCGGCCGCTGGGCCAACCTGCCCGACTCCACGCCCATCGTTCGCCAATGGGCGCCGCGGGCGCACATCCTCAGTTTCGAGGAGATCGAGCGCGTCGTGCGGCTCTTCGTCGAACTGGGCATCCAGAAAGTCCGGCTCACCGGCGGGGAGCCGTTGTTGCGGCAGGAGATCGAGCGGCTCGTCAGGAGCGTGGCGCAGATCGACGGCATTCGCGACCTGGCGATGACGACCAACGGGTTTCTGTTCCAGCAAAAGGGCGTGGCGTTACGCGACGCCGGCTTGCGGCGGATTAGCTTCAGCCTCGATTCACTCGACCGCGAAAATTTCAGGAAGATTACAGGCCGCGACGGACTCGGCGAGTTGCTCGCCAGCATCCGTCTGGCGCAGGAACTCGGGCTGCACCCTATAAAGATCAATGCCGTGATCATCCGCGGCGTGAACGACCACGAAATCGAGGAACTCGCCGAATTCGGCCGGAAGAACGAAGTGAGCTTCCGTTTCATCGAGTTCATGCCGCTCGACTCGGCCCGCGCCTGGCTGCGCGAACTCGTCGTGCCGGGCCACGAGATTCTCCGGCGTCTTCGGGCGCGCTTCGACCTGCGGCCGGTCGTTTCGGACAATCCCGCCGAAACGGCGCGGCGCTGGGCGTTCGCGGACGGGCGCGGCGAGATCGGCATCATCGCGCCGGTGAGCGAGCCATTTTGCGGCCACTGCAATCGCATCCGCCTCACGGCCGACGGCAAGATCCGCACCTGCCTGTTCAGCGTCACCGAGCACGACCTGCGCGCCCGCCTGCGGAACGGATCGACCGATGCGGAGTTGAAGGAGTATCTGCGCGAAGTCGCCTTGCAGAAGGAAGACCGGCATCACATCGGCGAGCCGGAGTTCGTCCAGCCGTCCCGCTCGATGAGCTGCATCGGAGGATAAGTTCGCCGGAGGCGTGATGCCGCGCTGGGAGCGTTTCGGGGCGCATCATGTAATTACCATCACGGCCGAGGTCGCGCCGGAAACGTAGGGCAGGCGTCCCGCCTGCCCTGCCGCGCCGAACGGCGCGGCTCACGCACCACCGAGGCCTCGCTTCGCTCGGGCGGGCAGGCGGGACGCCTGCCCTATGTTGGTGGTAATGGCAAGATGCGCCCGCGTTTCGGGAGCAAGAATCCATTGATGAAAATTCGTCTTTCAGCCGCGCTGTTTGCCCCGCTTTTGGTGGCGACCGCCGCGCTCAACGGTTGCGCCGCACGACCGAAAGGCCCGATCCACGACCCCCACGCGCCGCCCGCGCCCTACCTGCGCATCGCCTATCCGGACGACGACACCGTCGAACTCCAGATCGCCTCGCGCCGCTTCACCCCTGCGCGGGGAAAGGGGCCGATCGTGTGGCTCGTCGGCGCGTCGCACATCGGCGAGTCGAACTATTACGCCTCGCTTCAAAAGCAGCTCGACGCGAAGACGCTCGTCCTTTACGAGGGCGTCGGCGAGCATTCGCGCCGCGCGCGACCGCCAAAAGCGCAGCCGTCCGCTCCTCCAAAGCCTCCCCATCGGACGACATCCGCCGCCGCAACCAACTCCCCCAGGGACGACTACTCGCTTCAGGACACGATGGCCAGATCCCTCGGCCTTGTCTTCCAGTTGCAGGCGATGAATTACGACCGGACCAACTTCCTCAACAGCGACCTGAGCATCGCCGAAATCCAGTCGCTGATGCAGCCCGGAGGCGCTGCGACCGGCGCGCGGCCTGGCGGAACGGCCGCCACAACGGACGACGACTCCAACGCCACCTTCCAGAATCTGCTCAAGGCGATGGACGGCAGTTCCTCCCTCGGCATGGTTCTCAAAGGCGTGATGCAGCTCATCGGCGGCAGTCCGAAGATGCAGGCGATGACGAAGCTGGCGCTGATCGAGACCCTCGGCGTCCTGCGCGCGGACCCATCGCGCATGAAAGGCCTCCCGCCAGACATGCAGAAGCTCCTGGGGGTGCTCATCCGCGAACGCAATAAAGTGGTCATTGAAGATCTCAGGCGCGAACTCAAGCGCGCCCGACCCGGCACGAGCATCGCCGTTTTCTACGGCGCCGGCCACCTGCCCGACCTGGAGATGCGTTTCCGCAATGACCTGAAACTCCGGCCGGCCGAAGACCAGTGGCTGCCTGCCTTTTCTGTAAACACGACCCGCGCCGGGCTTTCGAACTTCGAGCTGACGTTCCTGCGTTCGATCATTCGCTCGCAGCTCGGGCGGTTGACGAAGTAGCATTATTGAGTTGGAGAAACTGACTGGCCTTTCATGGGGGGACTGGAGTGATGGAGTGTTGGAGTAATGGGGTCTCCATTACTCCACCACGCCATTACTCCACCACGCTATTGCTCCACCACGCTATTGCTCCATCACGCTATTGCTCCATCACTCTGAAGCCAGCCATTTTCCACGATGTCAGGACGTCTGGGGCCAATGGCCGCCCGCAGGCTCCAATTCGCCCGCCGCGGCTTCGTCCACCAGCCAGAGTAATCGGCCGCGGGTCGGGCGCACGAACCGCGCCGGATAGGCCGGCCCGTCCGGCGAAGGCCGCAAGGTTTCCCTGAGCACCTTCGCCTTCTCCGTGCCCGCGACCAGGAAGCCAATTTCCTTTGCGTGGTTCAACACCGGGAAGGTCAGAGTGAGACGGTGAGCGTTGAGACTTGGCACCCAGTTGGCGGTCACGGGACGGACGGTCTCGCGCAGCGCTTCCGTCTCCGGAAACAGCGACGCCGTGTGGCCATCGGTCCCAAGCCCGAGCAGTATCAGATCGAACCTCGGCGGTCCCGCGCCTGTTCCAAAGCACTCCCGCAAGTCCCTTTCCGCCGTCGCCGCCGCGCACGCGGGATCGTCCTCGCCCCGGAAGCGGTGGACGTTGCCTGGCGGAATTGGCACGCGTGCCAGCAACATTTCGCTGGCCATGCGGAAATTGCTGTCGGCGTGGTCCGGTGGGACGCAGCGCTCGTCGCCAAAGAAAACGTGGATGCGGT
>CAZZAQ010000490.1:0-713 GCA_964652165.1 uncultured Bifidobacterium sp. | reverse complement strand
CCAAGGCAGCCGGTTGGCGCCGCTGACCTCCTCGGCGGCCAGTTCCAGGTATGCGCCCTTTGGCGTGGCGCCGCCCGCCAGCGCCACCGCGAACCGCCCGCGCCCCGCGACAGCCTCATGGGCCGCGCGAGAGAACTCTCCGGCGCCCGCTTTGTTCAGCGCGACAATATCGGGAAAGACACGGACTTCGGCAGGCGGAAAGTGGAGCGTGCGCACTGGTATCCGTTTAGCGTAGCTGCGACCGTGAGGTCGCGGGCTGAATGCTCTAATGGCGACAACCGATTCAGACATTCAACGCCCTCGTCCCGCGACCTCACGGTCGCAGCTACACTAAACACGTACGCGCACTGCGTCGCCCGAGCGGCGGGGAAATCAATCGCCCAGCGCCTGCTGGAGGGCGAAACATCCCAGCCCGAGCAGCACCAGGACGGCCCCCGTGATGGCCCATCCAGGAGTCCACGTGACAATCCCGGCCAGGCCGAGGATGACGCCAAGGATGCAGGCGATGAGCTGGCCGACTTCCACTGCGGTCACGCCGTTTGAGGTGCTGTTCATGGTCGTATGAGTCGATTGAGCCACGAAAGTCCAACTCGCGGCTCGCAGACCTTCCGGGAAGGACACCGCCGCGTCAAGGAATGAAAGGGCACGAAATGTAATCCCTCAGTCAGGTGGGGCGAGCGTCCTCGCGAGCCGCTTGATTACTGAGCGTTTCT
>CAZZAQ010000489.1:0-4398 GCA_964652165.1 uncultured Bifidobacterium sp. | reverse complement strand
CGCACGGAAGCGGAGGCCTTGTGGGCGCTTCCTTCAGCTTTCCTGGCGCGTCCCGGCCAATCAGCGCTGCCGCCCTCGCCCAACTCGGCGAGCGGGGCGCGAGCCGATTCCAGCGCTGCGGGGGACTCCAGCTCTGAGGCGAAGTCAACGACCACGGCATTGGTGGCGGCACGGGGTGGGACCCACGCGCGCCGCTGGCGCCGCCACGCAAGCCACCGGAAGGGCAGGAGCAGGAGCAGGAAGAGCACGAGCGCGCCGACGACCGGCGCCGCCAGCCAAAGGAACCGTTCGTCCACCGTCAGCGACCATTGCGGCGAGTCAGCGAGCCGGCCGGGTGGGGAACTGAGCGGTTCCGCGGTGGTCACAACAGTTGTCGGGGCCGGCGGCGGTTGAATGGCCAATTCGTAAACCACCGGGCCAACCTCGAAGTCCCTGGGCGTCGGGGTTTGCGGGGCGCCGTCGAATCGGGCGTTGCGGGCAAAGAGTTGCGGGAACGGCTTGGCAGTCGGGTCGTCGGATTCGGACGACGGGTTTGCCTGGAAACCGCCTTGTTTCAGGAGGCGCACAGAGTTGTCCCCCGGCCAAAGCGTCTGGCCTTCGCCGAGGTTGCCAAGGATGAGGAATGTGGCGAAGGAATTGGTGAGTGCGCTCTCGATCCAGCGCGTGTGGTGAAGCACGTATTGGGAGGCGGTCTCGCGTTTGCGGGCGTTGATCTCTGCGACGCGCAGGTTGGTGCGAGCCGCCGGGGCGTCCACGAACTGCGCCAGGTAGAGCCAGACCGGGTTGGTGCCGACCGTGAGCGGCACAAAGGAGAACCCGCCGGCCGAGTCGATCTGCCCGGCGGATTTCCAGTCGAGCGAGCGCACGGTCCCGGCCACCTTGCGCGCGAGCACGGCGGCCGGGCGGGTGACCGGCGCGTTGGACGTGCCGCGAAGGGCGGTGAACTGCGTGAACTGGAAGCTGGCCGGCTTCATCAGCCCGGCAAGCCGCTGGCAGGCGTTCCGGTCGGTCACCCCCTCCAGCACGATCAAGTCCGGATCATACGCCTTGAGCACCGCCGCCATCCGGCTGAGGCGCAAAGTCGCGGGATAGTTGCTGACCGCGTCAACTGGCGAAGCGGGAAGTTCCCCGGGCTGCCAGGTGACTATTCGCAAAGGCTGAGCCGCGGCGCTCAGGGCCAGAAGCAGGCCCGCGCAACAGCCGGGTGTGAAAAGCCGCATACGTTCCGCGCGCCGGGCCGGTGACAGTCAGGCATTACCGCGAACTTCTAGAACCCGGCGGCCGTCGGGGTGCGTCCATGTTCACTCCGGTGGCGGCGCGTGTGGCACGGCGTGCTCGGAGCCAGAGGCTAGGAACGAGAAGCCGCTGTGTAAAGCGCGAAGCCGTTGGTCCAATCGGCTTGCCGCCGTCCCCCCATTGCGCTATGCACGCGGGATGGAACCCAGGGAAGCGCTGGTGGCCCTGAACATGGTCGATCACGTCGGTCCCGTGCGGCTGCGCCAGCTCCTCGATCATTTCGGCGACGCCCCGGCGATTTTGCGCGCTTCCAGGCAGCAGCTCCGGAGCGTCAGCGGCGTCGGCGAAGAAACCGCGGCAGCCATTTCCGGCTGGGAAAAGTCCGTGGATCTTGCGGCCGAACTCAAGCGCGTCCAGGAGTTCGGCTGCCAAATCTTCACGCGCGACGACCCGGAATATCCGCCGTCGCTGCGCGAGATTTACGATCCGCCCATCGTCCTCTACGCCAAAGGCAGCCTGACGGAACGCGACCGGAACGCCGTCGCGCTCGTCGGCGCGCGGCAGACGACTTATTACGGAATCGAGGCCGCGCGCAAGCTGGGCTATCAACTGGCATACACCGGCGTCACCGTCGTGAGCGGTGGCGCGCGGGGCATCGACACCGCGGCGCATCAGGGCGCGTTGAGCGCCAAGGGCCGCACGGTCGCCGTGCTGGGCACCGGCATCAACATCGTGTTCCCGGCGGAGAACCGGGAACTCTTCGAGCGCATCGCCGCGAACGGCGCGGTCATCACCCAATTCCCGTTCAACCGCCAGGCGGACAAGCAGTCGTTCCCGATTCGCAACCGCATCGTCGCCGGGATGACGCTCGGGACCGTCGTCGTCGAGGCCACACTCAACAGTGGCGCGCTGATTACCGCCCATTTCGCGACGGAATACGGGCGGCAGGTCTTCGCCGTGCCGGGGCCGATCACCTCGCCGCGCAGCAAGGGCTGCCACGAGTTGATCAAGAAAGGCGCCAAGCTGTGCGAAAGCGCCGAGGACATCCTGGGCGAGTTCGAGTATCTCTTCCCACCGAGCAACCGGCCGCCGGGCGCGGACCAAACCGGTGTGTTGCCGGCGCTGGAGCTCTCGGATAATGAACAAAAGGTCCTTCCCGCGGTCAGCGAATCCGAGGAGCGCAGCATCGACGAGGTGATTCGGCTCAGCGGGCTGCCGAGTTCGGCCGTGTCCGTGGCGCTGTTCAGCCTGGAAATGAAGCGGCTGGTGAAACAGCTCCCAGGCAAGATTTTCCTCCGAATCCGATGAGCCAGGCCCACGGCTCGGTTGCGCGAAGTCTCCCCGCGTGCGCGGTGTCCAATCTCGCGGAGGACGAAAAAGGGAAACCGGGACGGTTTGGTTCTCGACTCGGTCCCCCGCGTCCCGGTTTCCGTGTTGTGGAACTCCCATCCGTGGGCCTACCCGCGCTGCGCCGAGGGTGTCACGCAGCCGGGAATTCAGGCGCGGGTCATTGCCTCGCGCGGTTCCAACTCCCGCCGGGCCACAAAGAATACCGCCGGGCGTTGCCACCTGACGGCCTTCAGCGGGAAATGAACGCGAATAGAAAAGGCGAATTGCCCGGCGGACGCAACGGAGAGTTGTTAATAGTTTTCCGCAGGTTGTTCACAGACTTGTTCCCTGGCGCGCCTGAACCGATTACAGGTGGGGGCTGGGGTGAGAATTCCCCAAAGCTAGACTTCGCGCGTTGAACCCCTGAACCGGAGCGCGGCGTTCACGCCGCTTCGATATCGGAAGGTCTTGGCGTGTCGGACATTGATGCGGCGTAAACGCCGCGCTCCGGCCTCCAGGTTCGTGGTCTGGGCGCGATCCGCTAACGATTCGCGGCCAAATGTCGCGCGCCCACGTTCTCCAGCGCCCAACCAGGGTCGATCTCCGCGTCAACGTCCGTTCCCCCACTGGAGCCCCGCAGCTTCCGTTCGGCGACAATGCCGACAATCGCAGCGTTGTCCGTACAAAGACCCCGCTCGGCGAGGCGCAGCGAAAGGCCGGCCCGTTCGCAAGCCGTCGCCAGGTCGCGGCGCAACGCGCTGTTGCACGTCACGCCTCCACTGGCAGTCACGAAGCGGGTGCCAAGCCGCCGCGCGGCGCGCACCGTCTTGGTGACCAGCGTCTCCACGATGGCGGCCTGGACGCTCGCGCAAAGATCGCGAAGCCGCTGTCCGTCGCCGGGCAACCCCGGGTGTTTCTCCAGAAAATAGCGGACGGAAGTCTTGAGGCCGGCGAATGAGAAGTCATCGTTCTCCTCGCGCAATAGCGGGCGCGGGAAGTCGAACGCGCGCGGGTTGCCTTCGGCGGCAAGGCGATCCATCTGCGGGCCGCCGGGATACGGCAGCCCGAGGAGCTTGGCGGTTTTGTCGAAACACTCGCCTGCCGCGTCGTCCAGCGTCGAGCCGAGCACGATGTGATCGAACTCGCCGCGCACGTGCACGAGCAGCGTATGCCCTCCGCTGACGATGAGCGACACGTTCGGCTCAAGCGCCTCGAAGTCCGCCCGCGGCGGGTCGCCCGTCGTCCACGGCGAGTAGAGGTGCGCCTCGTGATGGTGGATGCCGAGGAACGGCCGGCGAGACGCGAACGCCATCGCCTGCGCCGCCTTGAATCCGGTCATCAGCGCGTTGGGCAATCCAGGCCCGCGCGTGGCGGCGAAGGCGTCGATTTGCGGCGGCGTCACACCCGCCTCGCGCAACGCGGCGCGGGCGACCGGCAGCAGGTTCCGAAGATGCTCGCGCGTGGCGAGCTCGGGGACGACGCCGCCGTATTCGGCGTGGAGCTGGATTTGCGAGGAGACGACGTTGGCGAGCACCGCGCCGTCGCGCACGACGGCGGCGCTGGTTTCATCGCAGGACGTCTCGAGAGCCAGGAGGAGCATGCCGGACAGGCTGGAGCCAGCAGCCGGGATCGAACCGGCGACCGACGGTTTACAAAACCGTTGCTCTGCCGCTGAGCTATGCTGGCGCGAGAGATTTCTACCACACCCGTCCGGAGATGCAAGGTGTTGGACGGTGCATCCGGGCACTGGGGCGCATTCGGACACTGCTATGACTGGTAAGGCCATCGCGCTGCGATGGCCCCGCCCGCGCAGAGCGGGCGGAACGAACACCC
>CAZZAQ010000488.1:3617-4399 GCA_964652165.1 uncultured Bifidobacterium sp. | reverse complement strand
ATCGCGCCGCGCTTGCGGAGCATGGCTTCCATCGCCCGGTCCATGAGCAGGTCGGCCAGCGGGCGGGTGGCTTCGTCGAGAGCCTGCGTGGCTTGTTCAAGGCCTTTTGGATCGCCCGTTTTCGTCGCGGGATCTTCGGCGGCGAGCACGGATTCGAGAACGGCTAGGGCGCGCTCGATTCGTTCGCGGTTCGCCACCTCGAGTTCAGCGCCACATTCGGCAAGCCCATGGCGCGTCGCGGCAGCGGTGTCGAGGGCCTTGAGTTTGCCTTCCACCCATTGCCGCGCGCGTGTGTCCTCGAAGAAATGTTCCACGGACTCCTCGACCATCTTTTGCACCGCGGCGTCTTCGACGTCGACGGCGGACTTCATCTCGACGATTTTCTCCTTGCCTGTGTGGATGTCGCGCGCCAGGACGCGCAGGATGCCGTCCGCGTCGATCTCGAACTGCACGCCCACCCGGGGCACGCCGCGCGGCGCGGACTCAAAATCAAGCGTGAATCGGCCGAGGCTCCAGTTGTCCCTGGCCCGCTCCCGTTCGCCCTGGAGAACGTGGATGAGCATCTGCCGCTGAAAATCGACCGCCGTTGTGAACGCTTCACCCGCTTTCACGGGAATAGTTGTGTTGCGCGGGATAATCACGTTCATCAGCCCGCCAAAGGTTTCGAGGCCAAGCGAGAGCGGAGTCACGTCGAGCAGCAACAGGTTCTTGAAGCCGCCGCTGAGAATCTCGGCCTGAATGGCGGCGCCAAATTCGCCGAGGTTGCTGAGGTCTTTCAGTTC
>CAZZAQ010000488.1:3212-3607 GCA_964652165.1 uncultured Bifidobacterium sp. | reverse complement strand
CGCGACGGCTTCATCAGGGTTCTGCGACGTGTTCAACTGCGGGCCCGTCGCCTGATGAAACCCGGTCCCCAGCCGCACGGCGCCGCGCGCCTCCTCGAACTCCGCGCAGCCGAACCATTCGCTCACGAGCCGGCGCACCCGCGGCATGCGGGTCTGTCCGCCGACGAGGATGACCTGGTCGAGGGCTTTCGGGTCGAGCTTCGCGTCGGCCAGCGAGCGCAGGCAATGCTCGCGCGTGCGGCGGATGAGGTCGCCCGTGAGACGTTCCAGTTCGTCGCGCGTGAGCGTGCAATGGAAGCTGAAGTCCGGCGTGAGGAATGGCAGGGCGACTTCGACTTCCGTCTCGGTCGAAAGCTTGATCTTGGCCTGCTCCGCGGCTTCGCGAACACGCGCCA
>CAZZAQ010000488.1:0-3202 GCA_964652165.1 uncultured Bifidobacterium sp. | reverse complement strand
CGCTTCTGACCGCTCGACGACGGCGCCCGCCTTCTCCCTCTCCCCCTCCCGGTCTGAATTTGGCGTAGCTGCGACCGTGAGGTCGCGGGACGAGGACGCCGAGGGTTGGGCGGCGGCATCGTTTTCATTCCCGCTTGGAAATTCAGCCTGCGACCTCACGGTCGCAGCTACGCTAAACAGATCCCCCTTCCAGGGGGAGAGGGCCGGGGTGAGGGGGCCGCCCTCTTGTCGAATCTTCCCGAGCAGCCACTCCACCACCCGCCGGTCCAGGTCGTCCCCTCCCAGCCGTGTGTTGCCATGGGTCGCCAACACCTGGAACACCCCGTCGCGCAATTCGAGGATCGACAAATCGAACGTCCCCCCGCCCAGGTCGTAAACGGCGACCTTCGAGCGCTCTTTGAGGCGGTCCAGTCCGTAAGCCAGCGCCGCGGCGGTCGGCTCATTGACGATGCGGGCACCGTGATGACCGCGCGCGTGACCGGCTCGCCGAGGAAAGCCTCGGCGTCGCCCTTGAGCTTTTTGAGCACTTCGGCGGAGATTTCTTCGGGCGTCCAGGCGCGCCCGTGAATGTTCATCGTCACCGGGCCGGCGCCTGAACCGGTGACCGGGTAAGTGACGAGCATTTCCTCTTGCGCGATCTCCGCGCCCCGACGGCCGATGAAACGCTTCACAGAGTAAACCGTCTCCGCCGGCTTGAGCGCGCGCAGGCGGTTGGCCGCGCGGCCGACGACAGGCGCCGCGCCCGCCGCCGGCAGGTGCACGACGGACGGCGTGAGCCGTTGCCCGTCGGCGTCCGCGATGACCAGCGGGATGCCGCTGTCCACCGCGGCGACCAGCGAGTGGGTGGTGCCGAGGTCGATTCCGACGATTTTGCTCACGGCCTGATGATGAAGTGTTCAGTAATCAGTATCCAGTTTTCAGTAATCAGTAATCAGTAATCAGTGTTCAGTGTTCAGTCGGCCATCTCCCGTAGAATCTGTGTTCCGGATTACTGAAAACTGAAAACTGATTACTGATTACTAATCCCGGTGGCCCCCTGATGCAGCGTGTGCTACCCGACAGTCCAATACCGGACTTGCTCCCGACAGCCACCGCCCGGGTTTCTCAAATACTAACGCGCTGGCTTGCGTCGAAGGAAGAGAATACGTTTGGCGCACGGCAAGCGCCGACGCGACTCAAGTCATCGCATGAACTACCAGCAGGAACTTCGCTCCGAAGCGGCCAAATATATCACGCGCCGCTGGTTCTTCCAGCAATGCGGCGTCGGCCTCGGCTCGATGGCGCTCGGCTCGCTGCTGGCTGAATCGCGCGCGGCAGTTGCCGCGCCGGCCGCGCCGAAGGTCGCCGGCCCTTTCGCGCCAAAGGCGCCCCATTACTCGCCCAAGGCCAGGCACGTCATCTACCTGTTCATGGGCGGCGCGCCGTCGCAGCTCGATTTGTTCGACTACAAGCCGACGCTCAAGAAATTCGACGGCCAGCCGGTGCCCGCGGAAATTGTCAAAGGCCAGAAGTACGCCTTCATCAAGCCCGACGCCGCCCTGTTCGCCAGCGAGTTCAAGTTCGGCAGACACGGCCAATCCGGCGCCGAGCTCTCCGAAGCCATTCCGCACCTGGCGGAAGTCGCCGACGACATCGCGATCATCAAGTCCATGACCACCGAGGCATTCAACCACGCCCCCGGCCAGGTCATGATGCAGACTGGCTCGACCCAATTCGGCCGGCCGTGCCTGGGCGCGTGGTCGCTTTACGGACTGGGCAGCGAATCGCAGGACCTCCCCGGCTTCGTCGTCCTCAACTCGGCCGGTGGACTGAGCGGCGGCGCGGCGCTCTACGGCAGCGGCTTTCTGCCGACGGTTTACCAGGGCGTTCCCTTCCGCAAAGCCGGCGATCCCGTCCTCTATCTGTCCAATCCCGCCGGCATCACCGAAGCGATGCAACGGCGCACGCTCGATCTCGTGAAGGACCTCAACGAACAGCGCCTGGCCGCGGTCGGGGACCCCGAGATCGCCACCCGCATCAACTCCTTCGAGATGGCCTACCGCATGCAGGCCAGCACTCCCGAACTTATGGACGTGTCGAAGGAATCGCCTGAGACGCTCAAGATGTATGGCGTCGAGCCGGGCAAGCCAAGCTTCGCCATGAACTGCCTGCTCGCCCGCCGGCTCGTCGAACGCGGCGTGCGCTTCGTGCAGCTTTTCCACGAGGGCTGGGACCACCACAGCGAAGTGGCCAACGGCGTGCGCGATCAGTCGAAGAAGACCGACCGCGCTTGCGCGGCCCTGATCACCGACCTCAAGGCCCGCGGCCTGCTCGACGAAACGCTCGTCATCTGGGGCGGCGAATTCGGCCGCACCCCGATGGTCGAGGCCAATGCCGACTTCGGCCGTAAGCTCGGCCGCGATCACCATCCCCAATCCTTTTCGATGTGGCTGGCCGGCGGCGGTGTGAAGCCCGGCGTCACCATCGGCGAAACCGACGAACTCGGATTCCACGTCACGCGCGACCGCGTTCACGTCCATGATCTGCACGCGACGATCATGCACCTGCTCGGTTTCAATCACGAAAAGCTCACGTTCCGTTTCCAGGGCCGCGACTACCGGCTGACCGACGTGCATGGAGAGGTCGTGACGAAAATTCTCGCTTAAGATTATGGATCTGACACGCACGGCTTACGGCACCTGGAGCGGCGGACGCTTCATGCACTTTGGCGAGGAGCTTTCGGAGGAGCGCTTCATTGGCGTCCTCCAGCACGCCCACCGGAACGGCATCCGGACGTTCATGACGGCGGACGTTTACGGCAACGGCGCCGCCGACGAGATGCTGGGCCGGGCGCTGGCGGGGTTGCCGCGCGACTCCTATTGCCTCGTGGGCGCGGTTGGGCACGACTTCTATTCCGGCAAACGCGACGGCTCGAAAGGCTTTCCGCGCTTCACCAACCCGCAGCTTCGGCCGCCCAACCAATTCGCCGACTACCTCCGCATGGCCACCGAGAAATCGCTCGCACGCTGTCGCGCGGACAACTTCGACTGTCTGCTCTTGCACAACCCCGACTCGACCGGCTACACGCACGACGCCGTCTGGAACGCGATGGACAAGCTGCGCGAGGCCAAACTCACCGAACGCATCGGCGTCGCGCCGGGCCCGGCCAACGGCTTCACCCTCGACCTCATCCTCTGCTTCGAGCGGTTCGGACCGCTGCTCG
>CAZZAQ010000487.1:0-4409 GCA_964652165.1 uncultured Bifidobacterium sp. | reverse complement strand
GAGCGTCGAAGCGCCGCCGGTGCGATTGAACAGCGTCTTTTCCTTCACCTGTTCTTTGAGCCGATCCATTTCGTTCGCATCCACTGCAAACGAAGCGCCGGCATCGCGAAGCTTCGCGTTGATGCTTGCCGCCTGGGCTTGGGCGTCGGCGCCAGAGCTGGCCACGTTCATCCCATGATAGACACCCGGATCCAGTGTGCAGGCGGCAATCATCGCCATGATGGCCACGAGCGATTCGAGCAGCATCGCGCCGTAGCCGACGGGCCGGGCGTAACTTTCGCGCGTGATGATCTTGGGTGTGGTGCCGCTGGAGATTAGCGTGTGAAAGCCCGAGATGGCGCCGCAGGCGATGGTGATGAAGCAAAACGGAAACAGCTTGCCGGGGACGACCAGTCCCGAGCCGTCGACGAACTTGGTAACGGCCGGCACCGCGAGCTTGGGCAGCATCACGAACACCCCGAACGCCAGCGCGAAGATGGTGCCCAGCTTCATGAAGGTGCTCAGGTAATCGCGCGGCGCCAGCAGCAGCCAGACCGGCAGCACGCTGGCGGCGAATCCGTAGGCGATGATCAACCATGCCAGCGGCTCCGCCTTGATCGTGAAGGCCGCCGACCAGCCCGCGTGTGAATAAACGAACTGTCCGCCCCACACGGCCAGCAGCAGCAACACCACGCCGAGCGCCGACACCTCCGCCACTTTGCCCGCCCGCCAAAACCGCAGGTAGCCGCCCATCAACAGGGCGATGGGAATCGTCGCGCCGACGGTGAACACACCCCAGGGACTCTCAGCGAGCGCTTTGACCACCACGAGCGCCAGAACGGCCAGGAGAATCGTCATGATGGCCAAAATGGCCAGCATCCCGATGAATCCGGCGGCCGGGTTCAGTTCCTCCTTCACCATTTGCGCCAGAGACTTTCCATCGCGGCGCATGGAACTGAACAGGATCACGAAGTCCTGCACGGCCCCGCCCAGCACCACGCCGATGAGAATCCACAGCGTTCCCGGCAGGTATCCGAACTGCGCGGCCAGCACCGGGCCGAGGAGGGGGCCAGGACCGGAGATGGCCGCGAAGTGGTGGCCGAAGACGATCCACTTGTTCGTCTTCACGAAGTCCCTGCCGTCCTCGTGGACTTCGCACGGCGTGGCGCGGCGATCGTTGAGCACGAGCACGCGCGCGGCGATCCACTTCGAGTAAAACCGGTAGCCGATGGCGTAGGAGCAGACGGCAGCGAGGAGGATGTAGGCCGAATTGATTGGCTCGCCGCGGCGCACGGCCAGCGTGACGTACGCGAACGCGCCCAACAGCGCGACCGCCAGCCAGAGCAGGAGGGAAAGCGGCTTCTTCATGACGTGGCTGGCGGTGTTGTAGGCGAAGTGCTCACGAAAGCCTAGGCTGAAGCGTTGAAGCGTTGAAGCGTTGAAGCGTTGGAGTGTTGGAGTTTTGGAGTGTTGGAGTTTTGGAGTGTTGGAGTTTTGCAGCCACAGACGTCTGGCGGAACCTCTTCCCGCTTCACCCGGATATTTCACACCTTGCGCATTGCAGTAGTCCCCTCTCATTAGCACCCCGCTTCAGCGGGGTGTCGGGCCGGGACGGGAGGAGAAACCTGTCGAAACCGTTGAAACGGTTTCGAGGGCCTTGGGCGCGCATACACCCCGCTGAAGCGGGGTGCTAATGAGATCGGCGCTTCAGCGAACGACACGAGTGTGAAATTTCCGGATTCAACCCTTCAACGCTTCAACGCTTCAACCTTACCAAAACCGCCACTCCCCCCGCCACACGACCCACAGGCCGAGAAGCAGGTTCGTGATCGCGTGCGCCGTCATCGCGTCGCCGAGACGCTGCTTCCGGCAGACGAGCCATTGGAAAGCGATGCCGCAAAACAGTCCGGCGAGCCATTCGCGGTGCTCGGCGGCGAAGAGCAGCGAGGTGATGAGAAAGGGCCGCGCGGCGAACGCCCCGAGCGGCACGCTGAGAAAATCCGCCTTCGAGATGTAACGGTAGACGAAGGAGCGGAAGAACGCTTCCTCCAGCGGCGGCACGACCAGCATGGAACCAGCCAGGTGCACGACGATGAAGAACCACGCCCATGCCGCGCCCTGGCCGAAGTGCGCTTGCGGATTCCACGAAGCGGCGGCGCCGAAGTTCAGCTTCGGATAGGAGCCTTTCCAGCCGAGTGAAACGAACAGATTGTCCAGCCCGGCCCACAGAACGAACAGGCCGGCGCCCACGGCGAGCGCTTCCCAGCTCCACGCCCAACGCATCTCCTCGACTGCGGGCCAGACGGCGGCAAGCATCGCGGCGCCGAGGACGGTTTTTACCAGATAAATCCAGTACCGCCCGGCGGGGCCGAACGATTCCTGCGTGAAGGTCAGTACGACGAAGATGACGAATGGGACCACCCGCGCGATCAGCGGCGTGCGGGTGAGATGGGCGCGAAGCCAGTTCATGCTGTGCCCCTGGGCGCGCACCGAGTGTCCACTCAGCGTAGCTGCGACCGTGAGGTCGCGGGCTGGATTCCCGCGCAAGAGCCTCTGAGGCCGCCGCTTCTCGGTGGTTCAAAAGACTCGCCATCTGAATGAACCACAGAGATGCGGCGGACACAGAGCTTGTGTTCAAGCAGGCACGATTTCGATGCCCTCGCCCACGCCCTGCGACCTCACGGTCGCAGCTACACTAAACAACTACCGCACCGGGGCGCGGGCGATTTAGCTGTTGCCTAGTCGAAGGTCAACACCGTCGTCTTTCCGTTGACTTCGATCGTGAGGCTGTCGCGAGTGATGGTCTTGACAGTTGCGCCGTCAATTCGGCTGCCGACCCAGACGCTCTTGCCGTTGACCAGTGCCGATGGGTTCGCGGGGCGAAAGAAGATGCCTTGAAGCCTGAAAGCCGGCTTTGCCGGTTCCGCGGGCGGCGCGGGCACAGGCGGGGGCGGTGTCACGGACGCCTCGGTCGCGGGCGCGCCGGCTTCGGGCGAAAGGCTGTTGTTTGGAACGGTCGGAGGCGTTGAGGCCACTCGGGTGGAAGTCGTTGGCGAGGCTTCAGCGCCCGCCGCGCTGGCGGGAGAGGGCGCGGGGGTCTGCGGCTGCGGCTCGCGCGCCTGCACCGTGATCGGTAACGAGGCGGGATCCGAGGCTTGCCGGCGGGCCTGCACGCCCTTGACGATGAACCAGCAGGCTGCGGCCACGATCGCCAGCAAGGCCGGGAAGAAATACCACGGCAATCCGCGACGGCGGTATTCCACCGGCTGCATCGGAGCGGCCGGTTCGGGGGCTGGCGCAGTGGCGGGTGGTTGATTGCGCGTGGCGCGCTTGAGGGCGTCGTTGATGAGGCTCATAGGTCTATTCCTTCCAATTCCTTGATGGCCGTGCCGACCAACTGGTAATCGACCCGGCCGCGTTGCTGGACGTAGCCGGCCAGCAGACATTTGTCGCATACCGCGTTGATGAGCCGCGGAATGCCTTGCGAGTAGCTGAAGATTCGCCACAACGCGGGTGACGTGAATTGCGGCCCTGCGCCATTGGCCCCGGAAATCTTCAGCCGATGCTGGACGTAGCAGCCGACTTCGGATCGTTTAAGCGGACGCAAATGATACCGCACCGTAATGCGCTGCCGAAGCTGGCGCATCGACGGGTTGTTCAGCCTGTCGCGCAGCTCTGGCTGGCCCATGAGCACGATTTGGAGGAGCTTCCGGTCGTCTGTCTCAAGATTGGACAGCATCCGCACCTGTTCGAGCTGTTGATTGGAGAGATTCTGCGCCTCGTCGATGATGAGGACCGACTCCTGGCCTTCCTCGAGCTGCCGCAGGAGAAACATGTTCAACTCGTTCAACGTCTCCACCGCGTCCAGCCCGCGCAGGTCCAGCCCGTACTCCATCCCAATGGCCTTGATGAGTTGCTCGGGGCTGAGAGCGGGATTGAGGATGAGCGCTGTGGAGTAGTTTTTGCCTAGTTGTTCGAGAAGTACCCGGCAAATTGTGCTCTTTCCGGCTCCGACTTCGCCTGTCAGTTGCACAAAGCCCTTGCGCTCGCGAATCCCGTAAAGCACGTGATTCAGCGCCTCACGGTGCTTGGTGCCGTAAAACAAGAACCGCGGATTTGGCGTGATGCTGAAGGGCTGCTCTTTCAGCCCGTAGTAATCCAGATACACATCGGGAGAGTAAGCAGGGGGCTTGCCGAATTTCGTGTTTTACGGTTCCTCGACGTTTTCAGCGGATCGGGCAGCGGTCACAAGTTCCAAGCTCAAAGCTCAAAGTTCAAGAAAAGCTCCAATTGCCAAGCGCCAAGGGCTGCCCTTGCGGACGGGAGCGTTCGCGCAGGGCCACCCGCCGAACCGATGCGCGGGCTGACGGTCCCGCGCCCGACGCTTTTGGAGCTTGAGGCTTGAGGCTTCTCTTGAGCTTTGAGCTTTG
>CAZZAQ010000486.1:0-4414 GCA_964652165.1 uncultured Bifidobacterium sp. | reverse complement strand
CGCTGGTTGGGTGGCTACAAGATGGGCTTCGAGCTGCTCGTGCTCAATGGGCTTTTGACTTTCCTCGGCTTGTGGCTGATTCGTAAGCCGGCGTACGCCTGATGACTCCCTGCACCCAATTCGATGCGCTGCTCCGCGGTCCCGAGCCGCTGCTCGTGCTCGCGCCGATGCAGGACGTCACGGACCTGCCGTTCTGGCGGCTCCTGAGCCGGTATGGCGGGGCGGATGTTTACGTTACGGAGTACTTCCGCGTCCACGCGACCTCGAACCTTGAGAAACACATCCTCCGCTCAATCACCGAGAATCCCACCGGCCGCCCCGTCGTCGCGCAGATGATCGGCAACGACATTCCGGCGCTTGTCCGCACCGCGCGCGAGATGCAGCAACATCCCATCGCCGCCGTGGACCTCAATTTGGGCTGCCCCGCGCCCATCGTTTACCGCAAGTGCGCCGGGGGCGGCCTGCTGCGCGAGCCGCGGAAGATTGACGCCATCCTCGGCGCGCTGCGCGAAGCAGTGAAAATAAAGTTCACGGTCAAGACGCGCATCGGCTTCGACGACCCGAAGGTGTTCGACGAGCTATTGCCCCTCTTCGCGAAGCATTCGCTCGACCTGCTCACCGTTCACGGCCGAACCGTGGCGGAGATGTATCGCGCGGAAGTCCACTACGACACCATCGCCCGCGCCGTTGCCGCGATGCCCTGCCCCGTAATCGCCAACGGCAACGTTCATTCCCCGGCCAGCGCCGCCGACGTGCTGGCGCAAACCGGCGCCCGAGGGCTGATGATCGGCCGCGGAGCGATTCGCAATCCGTGGCTCTTCGACCAAATCCGCCAGCTCCGTCGCGGCGCGCCGGTCCGCCTGCCCACGGGCCGCGAGGTGCTCGCGTACATCGAAGCGCTCTACGACGCGGTCTGCACGCCGGACGTTCGCGAGCCGTCGCAGGTGCAGAAGATGAAGAAATATCTGAACTACATCGGAGCGGGCGTCGAGCCGACCGGCCGGTTCCTCCACGATATCCGGCGAGTCACGACGCGCGCGGATTTTTTCCGTGTGTGTGCCGACTATCTCGACCATGACCGCCCGATGCCGCTGGAGCCATTCCGCCCGGCGATCGTGGCGGAAAATACAGGCTGGTCGCCCGCGGAACGACGAATGGCTGAGCACGGCGAGGCCGCATCCGAGGCCGTTGAAGCGTGATGCGTGATGCGTGATGCGTGAAACGTGAAACGTGAACGCGATCGCCCCGTCCTCTTTTCACCCTTCACCTTAAGGCGAAGCCGAAATGCCTCGCCCCGCTCCAACACTTCAACGCTTCAACGTTTCAACGCTTTCGCACCCGTTCAGACCAGTTTCCATCCCTCGCGATACTCGCGCCGGATGAACCGCGCCGCCTCGGGCGCGTTCGCAGCTTCGAGTTTCGCCGCGTGCCACTTCAGTTTCTTGCCGACGCGATAGGCGACGTTGCCGAGGTGATTGGCCTCGGTGAGCGGACCGCTGTAATCGAAGGCGCACGTCGTCGGCGCGCCCGTCTTGCAGGCGTGAATCCATTCCTTGTGATGACCGAGGCTGGGCGGGATCGATTCCGGCGGGCGTGTGAAATCCTTGAATTTCTCCTCTGGGAACAGGACGTGCTTGGCGTAGTCGGCCAGCAACATCCCGCCGTCGCCGATGAACAGCACGCCGCTGTCCCACTTTGGAATCTTGCCCTCGCGTAGTGGCGCCGGCTTCTCCTCGCCCTGGTGCCAGATGAGCTTCACGGCCGGCATGCCGCCGCGCGGGCCGTATTCGTAAGTCGCGGTCATGGACGCGGGCGCGATCTCCGGATGGGGCGGCGGGCCGCTGGCTTCGATTGTGAGCGGCGTCTGGAGCTTGAGCGCCCAGAACGGCAGGTCGTTCCAGTGGCTGCCGAGATCGCTCATCGTGCCGCCGCCGAAATCCCACCAGCGATACCACTTCGGTCCGGGGAAATAGACTTCGTGAAACGGCCGTTCCGGCGCGGGGCCGAGCCACAAGTCCCAGTGCAATCCAGCCGGTGTCGGCGATGCTTCCTTCGGCCGCTCGGTCACGAGGGCGATGTCCTTGTGCCGCCTGGCCGCCTCTTCGCTTTGCAGCCCCCAGGCGCGTCCGACCCACACGTGCGACACTCGCACGGGGCCAATGGCGCCGCTTTGCACGAGCTCGACCACGCGGCGGAAGTTGGCGCTGGCGTGAATCTGCGTGCCCATTTGGGTCGCCACCTTCGCCCGCCGCGCCGCCGCGGTGATGATGCGCGCCTCCCAGATCGAGTGCGTGAGCGGTTTTTCGCAATAGACATGTTTGCCGAGTTGCAGCGCCGGCAACGTGGCCAGCGCATGCGTGTGCTCGGCGCAACTGACCACCACCGCGTCGAAGTCCTTCACTTCGTCGTAAAGCCTGCGGAAATCGATGAACTTGCGCGCCTTGGGATGTTTGGCCGCGGCGGCGTCGAGAGGCCGCTCGTTCACGTCGCAGAGCGCGACGATGTTCTCGCCGCTCACCTCGGCGAGATTGCCCGCGCCGCGCCCGCCGCAGCCGATGACGGCGATGTTCAGCTTTTCATTCGGCGAGGCCGAGCGAAGGAGCGCGGGAAATCCCACGACAGCCGAGGCCGTGGCGATGGAGGTGTCCCGAAGAAAGCGGCGGCGGGAATGGGGCGCGTGTGAGGAGTTCATCCCGGCTCTATGCCTTTGAACGTGCCGGGCGTCAACCGACCAGTTCCCGCATCGGCTGCGCGCCTTCCGGAACGAGGAACATCGGCCGCCCCGTGAGGTCGTTCACCGTCACCTTGTTCACGTCGAGACCGAGGTTGTGGTAAAGCGTGGCGAAGACTTCGCCGAAGGTCACGGGGCGTGCGTTCGGTTCGCCGCCCAAACGATCCGTGGCGCCGATGACCTGGCCCGTGCGCATCCCGCCGCCGGACAGCAACGCGAACGACGCGCGCGGCCAGTGATCGCGGCCGGCATCCTTATTGATCGTCGGCGTGCGTCCAAACTCGCCCCACACGACCACGCTGACGTCCCGATCCAGCCCGCGCTCGTGCAGGTCGGTCAGCAGCGCGCTGACGGCCTGGTCGAACAGGGGCAGGTCGGCCCGGGCGTTCCTGAAGTTGGCGCCATGATAGTCCCAGAAGCCGTACGCCACAGTCACAACGCGCGCCCCGGCTTCAACGAGGCGGCGGGCGATGAGGAATTGTTCGTTCAACATCGGCGCGGCGTCCCCGTGGACCTTGGGATCGCCTTTGCCGTAGCGTTCGCGCAATTTCGCGTTCTCCTGCGACACGTCGAGCGCTTCGAGGAGCCGGCTGGAAGTGAGCATGCCGAAGGCCTGTTGCCGGAACGCGTCCACCCCTTCCATCAGTCCGCTGGAATCGACCTCGCGGCGAAAACGGTCGAAGCTCGCGAGCAATGCGCGCCGGTCGGCGAGGCGATCGACGGTCACGCCATTGAGGACCATGTCGGACCTGCCTTCGGCCTCGGGGCGGAAGGCGTTGTGCGCCGCGCCGAGAAAGCCGGGGTTCGCCGCGTTGTAGGGACGGTGTTGCATTTTCGGCTCGAGGCCGACGAATGGCGGCACGCCGGCGTTTACCGAGCCGTGCACCTTTGACACGACCGCGCCAAACGTGGGCCAGCCGCCCGGCGGCGGATTCCCTCTGCGCCGGCCGGTCATGCACATAAAATCGGTGTGCTCGTCCACGGCGTCCGCGATGGAACGGATGACGGCCAACTTGTCGCAGACCTTCGCGATGCGCGGCAGATGCTCGCAAATCTGGAGACCGGGCACATTCGTCGGGATGGGCCGGAACTCGCCGCGGATTTCGGGAGGCGCGTCGAGCTTGAGGTCGAAGGTGTCCTGATGGGGCGGGCCGCCCGGCAGGTAGATCATGATGACCGCCTTGTGCGAGCGCCGGATGCCCGATGCCGCCTCAGCCTGTAGAAGCTGCGGCAACGCCAGCCCGCCCAGGCCGAGGGCGCCGATCCGGATGAAGTTGCGCCGCGACACGCCGTCGCAGAAGCGGCGTGAGTCGGGTGCGTTGGCGAAGAGGGAGAGCATTAGAGATTCGAGTCAGGCGCTGCAGCTGTACTTAGGCCAATCACTTTTCATGCTTAATTCTCCAATAAAAAACCGACCACGCGACTGCAGAGATCAGGGAACTCACTCCAATAATGATATCTCTTTTCTGCCCCGATAAAAGTCCTGAAATGAACCATCCGATACCGACGAGTACGCCGAGTAGCGACCAAATGATCCAGAACGTCCAGTAACTCTTTGGAACAATCTGAGGCTTCCTATGAACGAAATGCTTGGATGGCAATTGAGTCATACGCGCAGGAGTGGCCTAAGAGCGTGTTTTGAAAATGGGTAGCGCGGGCCACTGGCCCGCCCCGGTCGGCGAC
>CAZZAQ010000485.1:0-4416 GCA_964652165.1 uncultured Bifidobacterium sp. | reverse complement strand
AGGGTCACGCGCCGGATGAATGCGGCATCGTCGCACACCTCGCTGGGCGGCATGCCGACGGTCTTGAGCTTCTTGAAGACGATTTCATCGACGAAATTGCGGGCCAACGGCAACGACTCGACGGGCGCGCCCAGCGGGAGCGTGGCGCGGAACGTGGCGACCCTGGCCTGGTAACGGACCATCACCGCGACGTCACCCGGCTGGTTGAAGATGCGGACGTAGCCGTCCTCGTCGGCGCGGGCCATATCCTTGTCGTTCGGTTCGTAGAGGGCGCTGCGGGTCACGTCTTCCTTCGAGCCGTCCGTGTAATGGGCGAGCACGGCGAGCTGCTGCTCGGTGCCGAGGGCCATCGTGCGTTCCTTGGGGAAGACCTCGATGCGCGCGACGGTCGGGTCGTTGGTTTTGCCGTAGGTCATGCCTTGAGCGATCCAGCGCACGATGAGGCGGTAGTCGTCCGAATCGGGATCGAGCCGCTTGCCGCCGCCGTGCGGGAGGGTCGCGGCCCCTTTCATCAACAGCAGGCTGCGCTCGGGCGCGGCGGGGAAGAGCCGGCGGCTACGGGCCTCCTTCACGAGATGCTCGTAATCCTCGGCCGGCTCGAATCCCAGCAGCGAAAGGCGAAAGCCGTTTTGACCCGCGCTCTTGCCGTGGCAGCCGCCGCCGTTGCAGCCGGTCTTGGTGAAGATGGGGACAATCTGGTTGGCGAAATTGATCGGCAGGTGTCGCTTGACCTGCTCGACGGTGACGGGCAACGACGCGGCGACGCCCTCGGTGGTCTTTGCGGTAATCGTGGCAACACCGTCGGCGAGCGGGGTGACCAGGCCGTTGCGGCTGACCTTCGCAATGTTCGCGGGCGAAACTTCGTAAGTCACGCTGCGGGTCCAGTCGCGGGGCTTGCCATTCGAGAGCAGGGCGGTGGCCAGTAATTGCTGACGCGCATCCGCGGTGCGGAGCTGGAGCGGGGCGAGGTTGGTGGCGCCGTCGTCGGTGGCGTAGTGCAACGCCAGCGAGACGGGTTTGGGCGGCCCGCTCGCCGGTTCGTCGGCTGCGGAAGCTTGAGACCCGCCCGCCAGCCCGAGCGCCGCGGCGCACAATGCGACCGTGCAGCGCGCGGACAACTTCGACGAGGTGACGATCCGACGTTTGTTCGTTTCCATGCCTGTGGCCATTCTGTTTTCAGACGCAAGTATCGCGGCGAAAATTCTTTCGATTTTCCGCCAGCGGGGTCGGGCACCCATTTCGGCTCTGAGGCTAGCGGAAGGGCCGCTGAATTGGAAGCCCCGATCTCGCCCTGATTTCCTTTGAGTGTTCAGGCGGTTTGTGGCTTATTCTGGCACGTATGTTTCACATGACTTGGGGCCAGCTTGGCTTCGTTTTGTTTGGGTGCGCCGTGATCTGCACCAGTACCTCGGCGCAAACGCTGATGATTGACGGGGTGACGGATCGGAGCAACTTCCGGGATCGGGCGGGCTTCCGCGTTCAGACGAACGCCGGCTTCACCTACGCAGTGACGCTCAACGGCAAGCCCGTGCCCGCGGGGGTCACCAACGTCGTCGACGTGATGGACTACTACGACCTGCTGGTGCGCCGCACGCAGACCTCGGATGGGGCGGTGACGAACCGGCTCGTGCGGTTCATCGTCGAGTCTTCACGCCGGCTCAAAGCCACGGACAGCACGTCTCCCGAGCTGGGTCTCATCGAATGGACGCCGCTGCCGCCGATCCCTTCCACGGCGGCAGAAATCTCCGGCGGCGATGGCCATCCCCAACTGCGCTTGATGATGCCGTCGGCCTATCCGGCGGGGCTGGAAATCCCGGTCGTCCTGCGCGTGGACAATTCGGGGAACGGCAGTCCTGTTGAGCTCACCGGCACGCGCCGGGTTAACGGGTGGGTGACGAATACGTTGGTAGGTTTGGGGCCGAACCCGAACGTCAATGTGGATTCATTTCGCCTGTTGCGCGGCTTGGGGCACGGCTTTCTTCCGCCCGTTGCCGCCAATCAGATCGCCGTGAGCTACACAGCTTCGTTCGGCACGTTGTTCACCGGTCAGGTTGTGTCTGTCGAAGCGAACACGACTTGGACGCCGGTGACGGGTATCCTTGGCGCCTCGACCACCTGGCCTGCGAACTCTCGCATCCAGGTCACCAGCCATCTCACCATTCCTGCCGGCGCGACACTCACGATCGGCGCAGGCACCGTCGTGCGTTTGAATCCTGGCGTGAACCTCACCAACTCCGGCCGCACAGTCATCAACGGCACAACGCTTCAGCCGGTCGTCTTCACCGCGACCAATCGCGTCGCGCCGGAGCAGCGTCCTGGCGCCTGGGGCGGCTGGATCATGCGCGGGGGAGAACTCATCGCCACGGCGACCATCATGACCGGCTCCGGCGCGGCAGCGAGCCTCGACTATTCACCGGCAAGGAGCCATCGTTTAGAGCAACCGCTCCTGTTCGCCCACAACTCTGTCGTGCGCATGACCAACTGCGCCCTGATCAACAACGCCGGCCAGGTTGGCAATGGTTACTTCTCGTCCATCGTGTGGGAGCGCTGCCTGATCCAGCGCGCCGTCACCTGCGGCGAATACGAAGGCTGCACGAACATCATCAATCACTCGGCGGTCATTGAGTTTCCCGCCGTGGACGGGATTTACAACCCGACGATTGCTGACGCGGATTACGATGGATACTACACAATTCGCGGGAGCAACTATCTGGCCAACAGCCTTTTCGGCTTCGCCAAGGACGATGCCATAGATTCCGGTTCAGGCACGGGTGCGACCGGATCGGTGCTGGTCGTCAACTGCTGGATTGAGTCCGCGCTGCACGAGGCGCTGGCCTGGTCGGGGGACGGACGCCGGACGTGGACGTACGACTCGGTGCTGATCAACAACGGTCAGGGCCTCGAATGTGGA
Source organism: uncultured Bifidobacterium sp. (assembly GCA_964652165.1). Taxonomy (GTDB): domain Bacteria; phylum Verrucomicrobiota; class Verrucomicrobiia; order Limisphaerales; family JADJPG01; genus DASTLJ01. The sequence goes on along the minus strand of CAZZAQ010000485.1, from coordinate 1,505 downwards.
TGGAGCGGCCCGGGTGGGAACAGCCCGCTCGTCCACGGTGAACGAATTCTCAGCACCGCAAATTCCGTGGGCGCCCGTTACGGCGACAACTACACGGGCACCACGGGCCTGGGGTTCAAGGACGGGTTCCTGACGGTGACGAACTCGCTCGTCCTCTACAACTACCGGGATGTCTGGGGCCAGGTGTGGGACAACACCTGGAACTATCGCGTGGCCGACATGGATATCCGCAACAACCTTCTCACCGCGCCCAACACGAACCACCCGAACAACCTCGTGTGGAACCCGAGCACCGATGCCCCGAAGCTCGCCTCGTTCATGTCCACGCCGCCCGACGCGCCCGTGGGCATCGGCCTGGCCAATTGGGACCCGCTCACGTTCGCCAATCTCACCAACGGCGTGCCCGTGCGCCTGAGCAGCTTCACCACCAACATCGTTTTTGTGGACTACACGATCTCGGACCCGTCCGGCCCGGTTGCGAATGGGACGCTGAAGTTCGATCCCGGCGATACCGTCAAGCGCATCGCAGCGCCGGCCAGCGTGGGCGCGGGACGAACTTTGCTTCGCGTCGTGCTCTCGAATCCGGTGAACGGAGAGATCACGGGCGTGGCCTCGGCGTACATCCCGAACGTGCCCGCGCCGCCCACGGGGATGAATACGACGCTCATTCCGTTCGGCGCCGCGTGGAAATACCTGGACGACGGTTCGAATCAAGGCACGGTCTGGCGCACGCCGGGCTTCAATGACACGGGCTGGTCCAACGGTTTTGCCCAACTCGGCTACGGCGACAATGACGAGACCACTATGATCCGCAGCAACCGCACCGACAACACGCGCATCGCAACCACTTACTTCCGAAAAACCATCAACGTGGCGAACCCGTCGCAATTCGGCGACCTGTCGTTGCAGTTGCTGCGCGACGATGCCGGCATCGTTTACCTGAACGGCGGCGAAATCCTCCGCAGCCCGAACATGCCGGCCGGCGAAGTGGCCTATAATCAGTTCACCGGCGGCACCGCCCCGCCGGACAATACAATCGACGCCACGAACATCGCCAACGGCGCTTCGCTGCTGGTGTCCAACGCCAACCTCGTGGCCGTCGAGATTCACCAGCAGGCGTCGTCATCGTCCGATGTGAGTTTCGATCTGGAGTTGATCGCCGGCCCCGTGCTCCCGCCACCGACTTTGTTCGCGACGCGCTTCGGTGGCGAATTGGTCCTCTACTGGTCGGCCCCGGGCTACGTGCTCGAACATTCGGACAATATCGCGCCGTCGGCCAACTGGTCCACCGTTCCGGGCGCGTCCAGTCCGCTGGCGTTTTTGCCGGCCAACGCGCGAAAGTTCTACCGGCTCAAACGCCCCTGAGCGCGTTGCTTCACCGTAGCTGCGACCGTGAGGTCGCAGGCACGATTTTCTGAAGCGTACGACGCCGATCCAAAGATTCAACGCCTTCCCGCGACCTCACGGTCGCAGCTACCTCGCATTTCTCACCTACGATCGTAGCC
>CAZZAQ010000484.1:0-4431 GCA_964652165.1 uncultured Bifidobacterium sp. | reverse complement strand
TTCCCTACATCGCTCACCTGATGACGGTCGCCGGGCTGGTGCTGGAGGCGGGCGGCGACGAGGACATGGCTATCGCCGCGCTGCTGCACGACGCCGTCGAAGACCAGGGCGGCGTGCCCACCTTGCGCAGGATCCGCAAGCAGTTCGGCAAGCGTGTGGCCAGCATTGTGGCCGGCTGTACCGACTCCGACGCCGTTCCTAAGCCGCCGTGGCGGCAGCGCAAGGAAACTTACATCGCCCACCTGCGCCACGCGCCACCCGAGGTGCGCCTGGTTTCCGCCTCCGACAATCTGCACAACGCCCGCAGCGTCCTGAGCGACTACCGCCGCCTGGGCGAAGCGCTGTGGCCGCGATTCACCGGGCAGCGCGAAGGCACCTTGTGGTACTACCGCACCCTGGTGGATACCTTCCGCGCTGCCGGATCGAACTCCGTGGTGGACGAACTGGGCCGGGTGGTCGCCGAACTCGAGCACTGGGCCGCCGAGGCCCTGCGCAAGGATTCGAGTTCCTGAGTTCGTCGGATTTCCCCGCGACTACGAGAGTGACAGATTGTGTCGAGGCAGCGACACAGTTTGTCAGTTGTCCCACGGCCATGGGCCGTGGGCTGCAAGTCTTGTTCCCAGCGGAGTGATTTCGCGTCGTCCCCTACGGGACTGGCGCCGCTGTCTGCCTCCGACCCAGCGCTGAAGCGCTGGGCTACTTTTCGTCGCCGCCACGGCGGGCTAGGCGCGGGTCGCCGGGCCGTGGTACTGCAGGGCGCGGGCAAGATGCCCGACAGCCCCGACTCGTCGGGGCGCTACGAGCGCGGGCGGGTCGCCCGCTTCCACCCGAAAATTTCCTGGCCCGCCTGCGGCGGCAGCCGCCTATTCGGGCCGCCGGCCGAGAGCGGCCGGGCTGCGCGCGGCAGTTGGCACGCAGATTGCCCTTGCACCGATAGCTTCCAGGCTTTGATTGCCTCCCCGAGCTCTCGCCACCGGTGTGGAAGCGGGCGACTAGCCCGCAAACCGCGTGCAAGTTTTCCAGGGTGGTGCGTTCTATCCCTGAAACGGAGGCAAGTGTGAATCCCATCTACGATTCGGAAACCGGCAAGCTGCAATGGTCGCGCCTAACCGCCGCTTTCTTGGTAGGGGCGCTGGTGCTCAGCATCGTGGCGGCGAGCATTCCTAACCTGCTGCGCTCCCGCTATTCTGCCGGCAGTAGTGTCGAGACTTACCGCGGCGATGGTCCGCCGCCCGCTGCGGTCATGACCACCGACTCTCCGGGCAGGAATGTTGACTACAAGGACTCCCAAGGCGGCCGGCAGGCCGAGGCCCCGGCCGGTGGCATCGAGTTGCGCAGGGTCATCCGAACCGGATTTCTGGCGATGGTGGTAGCCAGCCCCGCCGAAAGCATGGAAGCGGTGGGCGCCATTGCTTCCAAATACGGGGGATGGGTGGAGACGGCGCAGATGAGTACGACGCGCAGCCAGCTGCCTTACGCCGCTATCACCATCCGCGTTCCCCAGGAGCGTTTTGACGCCGCCCGCCGCGACATCCGCACGCTGTCCGACCAGGTGCAGAACGACCGCACCGACACCCAGGACGTCACCGGGCAGTACGTTGACCTCGAAGCCACGATCAAGAACTTCCGCGCGGAAGAGGCGCAGTACCAGGAGATCATGCGCCGCACCGGCTCGATCAAGGACACGCTGCACGTGGCCGAGCGGCTGGCCGACGTGCGCGGGCGCATCGAGCGCGCGCAGGCGCAGCTCAGCGTGCTCTCGCGCCAGGTGGCCATGGCCACGCTCACCGTCAACCTGCACGTCGAGCCCATCCCGGTAGCGCAGGAAGCCGCCTGGCATCCCATCGCCAAGTTCAAGGCCGCTTTTGCCGACGCGAAGCTTGACCTCATCGGCTACGGCGACTTCATGATCGTCGTCATTGCCAACACGCCGGTGGTGCTGGTGTGGATGCTGACCTTCCTCCTGGGTGCTGCCCTGGCCTGGAAGCTGCTGCGCTTCACCTTCCGCAAGCTTTTCCCCCGCAGGGCAATCGCCGCGCAACCCGTATCCGCGTAATTAAGGGTTGAACGGCGAGTAGTCGAGCAGGCGCCACCGCAACGCGGTGGCGCTTGTTCTTTCCAGAGCTTCGTCAACGTGAAACTCCATCAGGCGCTGCGCGCCGGGAAACTCGGCGGCGCGCTCCGCGTCCCAGATCACTTTGCATTTTCCCGTGAGCTGGAGCGTTGTGCCGCCCTCGAAGTCCACGACGATCAACCCGGCATTGGGATTCAGGTGCAGGTTGCCCAGGGTCTGGAAGAGGTTGTTGCCGCGATAATCCGGCCAAGCCAGGGTGGCGGCGTCGAGCACGCCCACGAAGCCGGGAGTGCCTCCACGATGGGAGACATCGGCGCCGCCGCCGGGATGAAAGCTGGCGAGGAAAAAAGTGTCAGCCTGCACCAGCCGGAGCTGTTGAGTTGCGCTCAGCACCTGACTGCGCTGGGGCAGGGAAGCATCCGCAGCGCCCGTGGCGTCCGCTTCCGGCGCCCGCGCCTGAATGTACTTCGGACAGAGCGCCATCACCTCGCGGGCCTGCACTTCGATCCCGCCCGGCGTAATCGTGGCTTCGCCGTTCAGCCGCATGCGGCGGCGAGTGGCGAGATCCATGGTCAGAGTCCCGACCGGTTGGTTGCCGTGCAGGTTCTCCGTCAGCGGATCTCCCGGCGCCGGCTGGGCGGCGATACGCAGAAGGTGCTCGTCGGACGCTTGGAGAAAACCGGGTGCGCCCGTAAGCAACGACGCCCACACTCGCCCGTCCGCATCCAGCGAGCCCAGCACGATGAACCGCCGCTGGCGCAGGAACTCGCGCGCCGGCGGCGGGATCACCGCTTGCAGGCTCTTGCCCAAGCGCGCCGCCTCGGAACGGACTCCGGCGCGCTCCTGTACCGCCAGTTCGCCGGGATGGAACTTGGGGCTCATCGCGTCTCCTTTCTTGCTTGCCACAAAGGCACAGAGGACACAGAGAAATGCGGTTTGCCCTTCTCTGCGACCTCTGCGTTCTCTGCGCTAAAAATATTCTTCTCGCCAGGTCTAGAAGAACCCGCAGGCGGGACCGTCGCTCACTGCCGCCGAGCCACTGGCGCCGGAGGCAGCGAAGATCTCCAGGCGAATGCCGTCCGGGTCCTCGAAGAAGATGCCACCCGAGGCCGCGCCTTCGGCATGCGGTACCACGCCGTCGTAGTGGAAGTGAGTACCGCGGGCGCGCAGCTTGCGCTCGGCCTCGCGCACCGCTTCGATGCTTGCGGCCTGGAAGGAGAGGTGGTGCAGCCCGGGGCGGCCCTTCTCGAAGCGGCCGTCGCTTTGCTGCCAGAGGGTGAGGACGAGGTTCGGGCCCTTGCCCAAGAAGGTGTAGCGGCGTCCGTCGGCCGTGGATTCGCGCAATACCTCGAAGGCGAAGATGTCGGTGTAAAACTCGCGGGAGCGTTCCAGGTGGCTGACGTTCAGCCCGATGTGCCCGGTGGTGAGGGGTGTAGCGGTCATTTCTGGTCCCTTCCGGTTGCCCATTTGCAACCTTGCTCGGATATAACCATCTAATCAAATGTTAGACGGTTAATCATTAGACTAACCGGCCAGGCAAAAGTTTCACGGTTATACTGAGAAAGTTGGGAGGAGCGGTGAAGGGGTCAGGAGCAAAAAGAGGGTCAGGGGATCGCCAGTTCCTTTTTCTGGCGGATAATCTCGCACTGGACTTGGTGAATACCGAAGTGATCGAGAACGGCCAGCGCGTGGACTGGCTGGGCGATGCCCGTGATCTTGCCACGTGGCTACGTCAGGCCGGCCTGGCAGGGGGCGGCCGAGGGGCGAGCACCGGCCTGCTGCAACGGGCCAAGGTATTGCGAGCAGCCTTGCGGCGGATGGCAGAAGCCCTGGCCGGGGGACGGGCAGCTCCGGCGCCGGTGATTCCCGCCATCAACCGAGAATTACGGCAAGCGCGCACGTTTCAGGAGCTGACCAAGGCAGGCAACGGGTTTGAGGTCCTGACTCGCTCCGATAAAAACTCGGCCTTGCTGGCCCCAATCGCCCAATCGGCGGCGGAGTTGCTCGCCAGCGGGAGCGGTTTGCGGGTGCGCAGGTGCGGAAATCCGGCCTGCATCCTTCATTTCTATGACACCACCCGCAGCCACACCCGCCGCTGGTGCTCGATGGCGGGCTGCGGCAACCGCATGAAGGTGGCGGCGCACTACCGGCGACGGCGACGGCGCTAGACAAGGGCGCCGGGTCGGAGACCCGGCGCCAAACAAGCGCGGGCGGGTTGCCCGCTTCCACACGAGTTGCCCGCCAGCACAGATTTTGGGGCGAGCTAGGCTCGCCAAGCCCAGCCGGGGGCGGCTGGGCCTACGTGGTTTCGTTGGCGCGGGCGAGGTCGCCCGCTTCCACACGTTTCCGGAACTTGC
>CAZZAQ010000483.1:0-4446 GCA_964652165.1 uncultured Bifidobacterium sp. | reverse complement strand
GGCTACAGACCGTCGTGGCCTCAAGCTCACGCTGAGAACTAGCGGCTAATGGTTTCCGTTCCTCGCGGGGTTCCGCGGAATCCTCACGACACGAATCGCTGGGAACACCGCCTATCGCTGCGCAACGAGGTATGCCCCCTCAGCAAGCTCCTTCAAACGCGAATTGCGCTCGTCAAGCTGCGCCGAGATTGGTCTCCGGCACGGCGTCAGGAAGCCTTGTCGGCCTTCGGCGCAGGCCGCGGACGGCGTTCGGGCCTGGGCTTGGCTGCGGCCGGAGCGGTGTCGGGCTTGGCGTCGCCTTTGGCCTGGGCGCCGTGGCGGAAGGAGCGTTTCTCGCGCTTCTGGGCCTCGGTTTTGTCGCCGGGCTGGGTTTCGGGCTCGGCGGCGGGGGGCGGGAGCGGGTTGCTGCTCTCGACCTTCACCTTGAGGGTGGCCCTGACTTCGGGATGGAGGCGCAGTTCAATCTCGAACTCGCCGAGGGCTTTGATCGGGTGTTCGAGATGAATTTTTCGCTTGTCCAACAAGATATCGAATTGGTGCTTGAGTTCGTCGGCGATGGCGCCGCTGGTGACGCTGCCGAACGCTTTGCCGTCGTCGCCGGTCTTGACCTTGAGCAGGCAGGTGAGCTTGGTGATGCTCTTGCCCAGTTCGCTCATCGTGTTGAACTCATGCGCCTCGCGGTCGGCGCGGCGCTGGCGCAGCACTTCGAGCCGGCGCTTGTTGGCCATGGTCAGCGGCACCGCCATTCCCATCGGAAAGAGATAATTGCGGGCATAGCCGGCGGCGACTTTGACGTGATCGGACTCGGCGCCGAGGCCGACGATTTGCTGGGTGAGGATGACTTCGGTCTTGGCCATAGGGTGGGGAGTGAAGCGTGAAACGTGAAACGTGAAACGTAAATCAGAAGGGGACGTCGTCGTCGCCGGGGGGCGGGCCGGATTCTTCAGGGGCGCTGGCGGGCGCGTTCACGGAAGCAGGAGGGCTCGCGGGAGCGGCGGCGGGGCGGGGCGGAAGGGGATTCGGGGCGCTGTCGCCGCCGTCGCCTTTCGAGTCGATGAAGGAGAAGCTTTCCAGAACAACTTCGTGCTTGCTGCGTTTCGCCCCGGTTTGTTTGTCATCCCAAGTGTCAAGCTTGAGTCGGCCTTCGACAAGGATCGGGCGGCCTTTCTTGAAGTACTGGCTGATGACTTCGGCCCTGCGTTCGAAAGCAGCGACATCCACAAACAAAACATCTTCTTTCTTTTCGCCGGCTTCATTGGTCCAAGTGCGGCTGACGGCCAGGCCGAACTTGCAGACGGCCGTGCCCTTGGGTGTGTAGCGCAATTCGGGGTCGCGGGTCAGATTGCCGGCGAGGATGACTTTGTTGAAAGAGGCCATAAGCGGGAGGTTTAAGCGGAAGGCAATTCGGCCGCGAGGCCGGGGGCTGCTTTCGGCTCGGGCGCGATGGTGAAGAGGACGCGAAAGATGTCGTCGTTGAGCGCGAACTTGTGCTTAAGCGCGGCAAGCGCGGAGCCGGGACTGGAGAACAGGACGTTGACGTAGAAGCCGGAATTGAACTTCTTGTCCGCGATGCGGGCGAAATTGCGCTTTTCCATTTTCTGTGTGCCTTCGACCTTGCCGCCGGCGGCTTCGATTTCCTTTGAAATCTTCTCCAGCGCGACGGTCACACCGTCATCCTTGCCGGTCGAGGTGAGGTTGCTGTTGAGGATAAACAGGCCTTCGTAACGTTTCACTCGCATTGCCATTTGTGTATCAGTTTTCATCGATTGCCACGGTGCCGTTGAAGCGGTTCATCGCCTCGCGAACGCCGGCCGAGAGCCAGCATTCAATCTGCTCGCAGCCCGTTTGCAAAACTTTTTCGAGCACCGGCGCCTCTTCTTTTCGGAAGGGGGCCAGCACCCAATCCGTGATCTCGCGCTGATCCGCGGCCCGGCGCCCGATGCCGATCCGCAGTCGCGCATAGGCGCGCGTGCCCAGGTGCCGCTCGACGGATTCCAGTCCGTGATGCCCGCCGCTGCTGCCGTCCGGCCGCAGCCGGAGCGTGCCCAGCAGCAGGTCCGCGTCGTCCACCGCCACCAGCACTTGCGGCGGCGACACTTTGTAAAACTTCATCAATGCGCTGACGGCTTCGCCGGACGCATTCATGTACGTCTCCGGCTCGCAAAGGAAGATTCGCCGGTCACCCCGGTCGGCCCGCGCGACGCGGGCATTGAACTTCCTCCGGGCGGCCCACTCGACCCGCCAGGCCGCGGCCAGCGTGTCAAGCAGCAGAAAGCCCGCGTTGTGCCTCGTCCGGGCGTAGTCGCGGCCCGGATTCCCGAGTCCCACAATGAGGAAAACAGGTTCCACCGGGACAAACGGGAGCGCAGAAGGTTACTTCTTCTTTTCCGCGGAGGGCTTCTTGTCGGCTCCCTTGACGGCGGCTTTGTCGGCGGCGGCCGGGACGGCCTTTTCGGCGCCTTTCGCGGCCGGGGCTTTGTCGGCGCCTTTCGCGGCGGCGGCCTTGTCGCCAGCCTTGACGGGGGCGGCGCCTTCGGCTTCGCCCTCGTCCTTCTTCTCTTTGATCATCTCGACTTCGCCCAGGGCCGTCGTGGCGGCCTCGGCCGCGGCGGCTTCCTCGGCTTCGGTGACCGGCGCTGCGACGGCGAAGACGGGGGCACTTTTGTCACCAATTATTTCAACGTTCGGAATCGGCGGGATCTCTCCGATATGAATGGCGCGGCCAATCTCAAGACTGGTCACATCGACAGCGATGAAATCCGGCAGGTCCTTCGGAAGGCAACGGACCTTAATCTTGTGAAGGACGTGTTCAAGCACGCCGCCGCCGGTCTTCACGCCAACGGCTTCACCGGTGGCCTCGACGGGCACAGCGATGCTGACCTTCTCGTTCTCCTGAATTTCGTGGAAATCGATGTGCAGGAATTTGCCACTCATTGGGTGGTGCTGAATTTCCTTCACAAGCGCCAGGCGCCGGGCTCGAGCGTCTTGATCCACGCTTAGATCGACGAGCAGGTTTTCCGAGGCGGAGGCGTGGAGGAGGTCTTTCAGGGCCTTGGAATCTACCTCGAGATTTTGCGGTTGGGCCTGGCGGCCGTAGATTACGGCGGGAATCCGGCGGCCCTTGCGGACAGTGCGGGCGGCCGCGCGGCCAGCGGCCTGGCGCGGATACGCGATCAATGGAACGGATTTCATGTCGTCAATTCTATCTCAGCTTCGGGCGCGCCGGCTCGCGCGTACGCTCGCCCCAGCTGCTCATCTGCGGAGCTTGTCGGTGGGGCGAGCGTCCTCGCGAGCCATTCGTTCTCCAATCCACTTTCCACCAACGGCTCGCGGGGACGCTCGCCCCACCTGGCCGGCGCTAGCTGGTGCGCCCGCCCTTAAACTCAAACAGCGAAGTCACAGACGAATTACTGTGAATCCGCTTGATGGCTTCGCCCAGCAAAGCCGCGACGGACAGCGTCGTCACACGGACCCCGTCTATCGGGGGGCGGAGGACGGTATCAGTCGTGATAAGTTCGTCAATCTTAGATTTGCGCAGCCGTTCGACGCCTATTTCGCTCAAGATCGCGTGCGAAACGCAGGCGTAAATCTTTCTGGCTCCACGCTTTTTGAGCAGCGTTGCGGCGTTGGTGAGTGTGCCGGCCGTTTCCGTCAAGTCATCGACCATGAGGATATTCTTGCCGCGGATTTCGCCGATGACGGCGACGGATTCGACCTCGGTGGCGCTCTTGCGGCGCTTGGCCACGATGGCCAACCCGCCATCGAGCACCTGCGCCGCGTACAGGTGGTCCACCGGAATGTCGAAGAAGCCCTGAATCTGTTGGGCGTGCAGGTCCATCGTCAGGACGCGGTTGGCGCCGGCGGCGACAAGGAGGTTGGCGACGAGCTTGGCGGTGATCGGCACGCGCGGCTGGTCCTTGCGATCCTGGCGGGCGTAGCCGTAGAAAGGCAGCACTGCGGTGATGCGGGAGGCGCTGGCGCGGCGCAACGCGTCGATCATGATGAACATCTCCATCAGGTGATGGTTCGTCGGCGGGCTGGTGGACTGCACGACGAACACATCCTCGCCGCGCACGTTCTCCTCGATCTTCACGAACGTCTCACCGTCGGGGAAGGAACTGACGGTGGATTGGCCGAGTTCAAGTTGGATGGAGGCCGCGATGGCCTTGGCCAGAGGTAGATTGGAACTGCCGCTAAAGATCTTCACGATCGGTCAACTCGAGTTTGCCCCGGCCGGTGAAACACCCTCGCGGAAGGCCGGAAAAAAGAGGGCAGGACATTGCCGAACGACGCCCGAGGGCGCAAGCGGTTTTTGGGCTGGAAGCTTGTTGCGGGTGCATCTCAGTTTCTGAGATGCCCCAACGGGGCCAAATAATCCAGCCCAGGGCAACGCCCTGGGAATCGCCGGTCCGACCTGACCAAGCCCTGAAAGGGCGCAATAAAAAC
>CAZZAQ010000482.1:2271-4455 GCA_964652165.1 uncultured Bifidobacterium sp. | reverse complement strand
TTTCCAATCGCCGCCCAGGACAAACGGGCGGGCAAACCGCCCGTGCTCCGCCGGGGCGCGTCCCACAGCGCTCCCGCCGATGCGAAGGCCGCCAGCCAACTGGCCGCAAGCCTCGATGCCGGAGACGCCTATCCAACGCCGGCCGGTCCGCGGAAACTGCTGCGGCTGGCAGGCGCCGTCGCGGTTGGCGCCGAATGCGACTCGCCGCAGTTCGGGGAGCAACTCCTCGCCACGGACAAGCCACTCTCGGGCTACAAGGTCCGCGACCGGCAGGCGCACGGAGTCACGGTGCTGCTGGCGCCGTCCGCGGCCAAGGGCGAGCAACTCAAGACGCCTGCAGCGCTGAATGGCTTGATCCAATCCGTCCGCGCTACCGCTGCCGGCAAATCGGCCAATCCCGTCTTTGTAGACCCTGCAAGCGGCCTGCGGCTGCTGGCCACTTCGGAACTGGTCGTCTGCCTCAAGGCCGGCACGGAGGCGCAGGCGTACTTCGGCGCGCAGTGGAAGGACACCCGTCCGCTTTGGGGAACGACGGACCAGTTCATCCTCACGCTGGCGGACGCGACGGCTGAGGAAGTGTTCGCCGCCGTCAGCCGCCATGCCGTCCAGCCGCTCGTCGAGTGGGCGGAGCCGAATTTCATCATGCAAGCGGCCAAGTCGTTCATTCCGAATGACAATTCTTTCACGAACCAATGGCACCTCCAGAACACCGGCCAATTCGGCGGCGCGCCCAACGCCGATGTGCGGGCGACGGGCGCCTGGGACATCTCGCTGGGCAGTCCGAATGTCGTCATCGCGGTGATCGACGACGGCGTCCAGTGGGATCATCCCGATCTGGCGGCCAACATTTTCATCAACCCCGGCGAGATTGCTGGCAACGGTGTGGATGACGACGGGAACGGATTCATCGACGACGTGCGCGGGTGGGATTTCTACGCCAACGACAACAATCCCGCTCCGGCCCACGCCGACGACAACCACGGCACGGCGCTTGCGGGCGTCGCCGCCGGCGTGGGCGACAACGGCCTCGGCATTAGCGGCGCCGCGCCGCGTTGCAAGATACTTCCGCTGAAAATCATTACCGGCGATGACGGCATCCCCGTCACCGAAGTGAGCCGGGTGTTGCGGTACGCCGCGGGGCTGAATTCCCTGGGCCAGCGTGTGTGGAGCGGCGCGGACGTCATCAACATCAGCCTCGGATTCCCGAGAACCTCCGCCGTGGACGCCGCGTTGAACTCGGCTGCGACGCTCGGCCGGAACGGCCGGGGATGCGCGATCTTTTGCGCGGCGGGCAACGCGGCGGGCGCGTGGGTGCCGTTCGAGGTCGAGATCCCGGCGCCGGGCACCTACACGTTGCGCTGGGAATTTTCAAAGGACCAAAACGACATCTATAGCATTGGGGCCGACACGGTGTGGCTGGACAACCTCGTGTTCCCGGACGGAAGCATTGAATCCTTTGAGGGCGGCGTGCTGCCGCCGGGCTGGACCACAGGCGGCCCCGCGCCGTGGCATGTCGTCACGAACGGTGTCGGCGGGAACCGCGCGCTCACGGGCTGGAACGGGCCAGGCTCGCGCTCCCTGCGTGCCGGCCGAATCACGCACAACCAGTCGAACTGGGCCGAGGTGACGACGCACATCGATCAAGGCATCCTTCGGTTCTGGGCCTGGACGGAGAGCGAAGCCGCCGATTTCGATGGTGACTTTGTCGGCTTCGACGTCTTCCACTTCATCGTCGATGGCACCGAAAAAGACCTCGACTACGGCGTGCCAATCCTGCGCACGGGCGTAACCTATCCGGCCAACCACCCGGCGACGTTCGCGGTGGGCGCGAGCACCGACTTCGATTTTCGCTCCGATTACAGCCAGTTCGGCGCGGACCTCGATTTCGTCGCCCCGAGCGACGGCGGCAACGCGAGCATTACCACGACGGACCGCGAAGGGGCCGACGGCTACAACTCCGCCAACGGCCTCGACGGCGACTACGCACATGACTTTGGCGGAACCTCCTCCGCCACGCCGCTGGCCTCTGGCATCGCGGCGCTGGTGCTTTCGGTCAATCCTTACCTGACGCTGGCCGACCTGCGCGCGCTGCTGCGCGGCACTTGTGACCACATCGGAAACGTCTTTTACGACGTCAACGGATTCAATACGGCGTACGGCTACGGCCGGCTGAACGCCGAGCAG
>CAZZAQ010000482.1:0-2244 GCA_964652165.1 uncultured Bifidobacterium sp. | reverse complement strand
ACCTCATCGTCACCGCTGCCGCCTCGCCCAACCCGGTCGTCGTCGGCGACATCACGACCTACACCATCAGCGTCCGCAACAACGGCTCAAGCCTCTCCGGGCCAGTCAGCGTGACGAATCGGCTGCCGGCCAACGTCATTCTCGGCCCGGTCACGCCCGCCCCGTCCGCAAGGATCGGAAACGACTTGATCTTCAATACCAATAACATGGCCAGTGGCGCGCTTCGCACCTACAGGATCGTCGTCACCAACACGACGGCGGGGGACAACGTCAACATCGCCTCCGTCGGCAATGATCTACAAGAGTCGGAGCTGACCGACAATTCGGCGACGAGCATGACAATGGTTGTGCCCGTGCCGTTCGTCTCGATCAATGACGTCACGGTGCTCGAAGCCGATGCGACGGCGACCAACGCGGTCTTCCAGGTCACGCTCTCCGGTCCCAGTTCCCGCACCGTGACCGTCCGCTACGCGACGACGAACAACACCGCGACACGCGGGCGCGACTTCGCTTCGGCCAGCGGGCAACTGACGTTCCTGCCGCGCGAAACGATGAAGACCGTCACCGTGCGCGTGCTTCCCGATCGTCTGAACGAGAACGACGAGACGTTTTTCCTCAACCTCAACACGCCCGTGAACGCCATGCTCGCCGATGCCCAAGGCGTAGGCACGATTCTCGACAACGATCCGCTCCCGGCCCTCTCGGTCGGTAACGTGCTCCGCACGGAAGGCGACACCAGTTCGAGCGCCGCGGTGTTCAAGGTGCGCCTGATTCCCGCCAGCGGGCGGCCGGTGACGGTGCAGTTCGGCACCGCGTCGGGCAGCGCCATCGACGGCGTCGATTTCCTGGGGACGAACGGCACGCTGACGTTCCTCCCGGGCAAAACGCTGATCATCGTCCCGGTGCGCGTGTTCGGGGAAAGATTCCGCGAGACTAACGAGATGTTTTTCATGAATTTGAACAACTCGACAGTGTCGACGATTGCTGACAGCCAGGGGATCTGCACCATCGCGAACAACGACGCGCTTCCCAAACTGTTCATCAGCGACGCTTCGGTGGCCGAGGGCGACAGCGGGACGACGAATGCGGTCTTCAACGTCCGGCTTGCGCCCGCCAGCGGGATACCGGCGCAAGTAAACTTTTTCACGACGAACGGTTCGGCCGGCGGGCTGGACTTCACGGCGACGAACGGCGTGCTCGTGTTCGCGCCCGGCGAAACGAACAAGGTCATCACGGTTTCCGTCCTGGGCGATACGCTGAGCGAGAGCAACGAAGTGTTTTCCATCCGCCTCGTGGCGCCGACGAACGCCACGCTCGGCGACGCGCTGGGCCGCGGGACGATCCTTGACGACGACCCTCTGCCGACGTTGTCCATCAGCGATGCCTCGGTCGTGCAGGCGCTGACCGCCACGACCAGCGTCGTGTTCACCGTCGCGCTGTCCACGGCCAGCGGGCGGACGGTGACTGCACGGTTCGCCACTTCGAACGGGACGGCGATCGCTAGCGCCGACTACGTTGCGCGGAGCGGAACGCTGACGTTCCGGCCCGGCACGACGAGCCTGATGTTAACCACGGTCGTGCAGCGGGCCGTGGCGGGAGAAATCGACGAAAGTTTCTTCGTGAACCTGAGCGCGCCGGTGAACGCAACCGTGGCGGATGGCCAAGGGGTCGGCGTAATTCTGGCCGCGCCGCCGGCGTCGCCATCGCCCTTGCGAATTGTCGAAGCCCGCTTCGAGCGAAGCGCGCTTTGCCTGCGCTTCAACAGCGAGGCCGGTGTCCGCTACTGCGTTGAATGTTGCGGAGAACCCGGCGGCAAGGGCGGTTGGAAACCGGTCACTGGAGCCGGAGAGGTCTCCGGCACGGGTGGCTTGATCGAAACTTTCGACAGGGAGGCCGGGGCGCTGGAAAAGCAATTTTACCGGGTGCGGGTGCTGCGCTGAGTCGGAGCGCCGGGCGAGATGGAGTGCGCCGGTAGAGCGCAGCGGCGACGGCGCTTTGGCTTCTTCCCTCCCGCGGGACTGGCAAGCCAAAGTGGAGTCGCGCTGCGCTTGCCTCCGCACTGCTCCATAGCCGCCGGCTTGCCGCGGTTCATGGAAAGCTCCTTGTTCCTTGCTGAGCTGCTCACCGGCCATGAACCGCTTTCTGTCCCCTCGTTCCTTTCCAACGACTTGCCAGTACGGTTCATCGGAAGGCAGAAAGATGGGGGCAGAAAAATAAGCTCATTTTTCTGCCCCCATCTTTCTG
>CAZZAQ010000481.1:0-4457 GCA_964652165.1 uncultured Bifidobacterium sp. | reverse complement strand
GCTCCTTCGCCGAGCTTGTTGGCGCTCTCGTAGAACTCCACGAGCGCCACGGTGCCGTCGTTGTCGGAGGCGGTCGCGCGCAAGGTGACGCTCGCGGGCGGGAGGAAGAACGTGTTGTTCGTCGGGCTGGTGAGCGTGACCGAGGGCACGGGGTCAATGAGCGTGTAGTTCCACTGGCCGCCAAAGCGCGTCGGGTCGAAGCCATTCCCGGCCTCGACGTCCGTGATGCCGTGATTGGTGGCCCAGCGGATGGTCACGGCGCCGAACGGCGGTTGCGGGAACGTGAAGGAGTGCGTGACGCCGTCCGCGCTCGCGACGCCGCTGGCAGGCGTGCCGGCGACGAGCAGGTCCGCGGCGTCCACGCCGGTGACGGGTTCGGTGAAGGTCACGGCGACGGAGGTGAGTCCGGTGATCGTGGTGAACGCGGCAGGAATCTGCGAGGCGATCCTGGGATTGCTCGGGTTGATGAGGAAGTAGCGGAGGGTCGCGTTCGCGTTGGTGCTGTTGAAGGCTTTCGGCGGGTTGTCGAAATCGGTGATGCCGTGATTGGTCGCCCAGGTCAGCACGACGTTGCCGTAAGGCGGCTGCGGGAAGCTGAAGGTGTAGGTCGTATTGGTCGTCGTGGTGACGTCCGCGGCCGGTGTGCCGTTCACGAGCAGGTCGGTCGCGCCGACGCCGGTGACTGCCTCGCTGAACGTGATCGTGACATTCGAGAGCGAGAACACGTCGCCCTGCGCCGGGATCGGATCCAAAAGCCGCGGCGGGACGGTGGTGGCATCGAGCGGGAAGTAATAGAGCTGGGCGTTGAAGCTGAAGTCGGAGCTGTTGGTGAGGTTCTGGTTGAAGGCGTGGACGGCGATCACGTTGCGGCCGTCCACGAGGGCGCGGAGGGCGTTGGTCAGCGTGTAAACGATGTAAGTGGCGCCATTGTTGCCTGTCTCGGGGGCCTGCGCGGTGGCCACGGCGTTGAAGGCGACTTCGCCGGTGGGCATGAGCGCGCGCGCCACTTCGGTGCCGTTGATCCAGGCGATGAAACCGTCGTCCACCTGGGCGTTGAGGAGCACGTTGGTGATGTCGCCGCGCTTGAGCACCGTGAATTCCTTGCGCAAGTAAATGCTGGTGTAGTTGCTCTGCATGTCGCTGAGCACGGTGCCCTGGATGTTGGCGTTCGTGAGCGAAGGCTCACCGTAGAAGAGCGGCGCGGGAGCGTTCGACCAGCCGGAGGCGTCGTAATCGAGCTGCCGCCAGGCGCTTCTCGGCTCCGAAGCCTCGTTGGTGCCCTTGATGAAGAGCCACGTCGAGTTGGACTGCACCAGCGCGATGCGCGTGTCGAGGATGAAGCTCCAGTTGTTGGCCGTGTTGGAGCGGTTGAAGGCATTGGGCGTCAGGGCGAGGTCGAAGATTCCGTGGTTGGTCGCCCAGGTAACGGTGTTTGTGCCGGGAGCGGGCTGGACGACGCTGAAGGTGTAACTCGACCCGCTGCCGGAGACGTTCTGGGCGGGCACGCCGCTGAGCAGGAGGTCGGCGGCATCGACTCCGCTGACGGGTTCGCTGAACGACACGCTGATTTGGGTCAGGTTCGTCACTGTGGCGCCGGCGGCCGGGATGCGCGCGACCACAATCGGCGCCGTCCGATCAATCAACTCATAACTCCACGTCGCGCCGGGGCCGGTTCCATCGAACTCCAGCAACGTGGGCCAGCCATAATCGGTGATGCCGTCGTCCATCGCCCAGGAGATGTTGACCGTGCCGTAGAGCGGGCGCGGGAAGCTGAAGGTGTAGTTGGACGTGCTGTGATTGGCGCTGACGCTGGTGGCGGGCACACCGTTGATGAGCAAGTCGGAGGCATCCACGCTTTGCACATTCTCGCTGAAGGTGACGGTGATGCTGGTCAGGTTGGTGACGGTGGCGGCGGCGGGCGGCGTCTGGCTGAAGACCGTGGGAGCGACGACATTGGTGGGCGGAATGGTAATTGTCGCGACGACGACGGGCGACGTGCCGCTCACGCCGTTGGCGTCGGAAGCGACGGCAGTGAGGAAGTTCGTGCCGAACGGCGCGACCCAGAGGGCCGAATAGGGCGCGGTGCCGTCATTGCCGAAGGAGACGCCGTTGTTGAAGAACTCGACGTTGGTGACGCCCGTGATGGCGTTGGCGGTCGCGGTGACGAGCCAATTGGTAGGGCCTTGCGTCACGAAGCCGTCCACCGGACTGGTGATGGCGGCGACGGGCGTTCCAACAGAGTCATAGACAACGACAGGAATCTCGGCGGAGGTGGTGGTCGCGCCTTGATCGTCGGTCGCGACGGCGGTGAGGACGTGCGCGGCGACAGACGGATTGTTCCAGGCGCCGGTGTAAGGCTCGGTGCTGTCCTCGTCGATCTTCACGCCGTCAGCGAAGAATTCGACCTTGGCCACGCTGCCGTCGTAGTCGAGGGCGGTGGCGGCCAGATCGATCGAGAGCGGGGCGAGGAAGAAGGCGTTGGCGGGCGGGTTGGTCAGCTCGACGGACGGCGACAGGTTGTGGATGATGATGGGGATGCCGAGCAGTTGGAGATTGAAGCTGATGTCGGAACTGTCCGGCGATTGCTGGTGAATCTCGACGGCGAATATGTTCGAGCCGATGGCCAAATTGGTCGGGCTGAGGAACACCGTGTCGATGGTGTCCTCGATCCCGATTCCATCGGTGGTCACGGTGGTGTACGTGATCGGGGCGGGCGCCGCGGGCATGTTTGGGCTGCGGAAGAGTTCCCGGCCGTTGAGATGGACCACGGCGCCGTCGTCGCGTTCCACGATCAGGGCCAGGCTGGCCACGCCGGCCGTGCTGGAGACTTGAAACCAGCGACGGAAATAGGTGGTGATGTACCGGTCGTTGGCGTTCTGCGTGTAGCCGGGGGTGGGGTTGTCCTCGACGATCGTTGCTTCGTCGGGCGGATTGTCCCCATAGCCTAACTCCGCCGGGCCGCTCTTCCAGGTAGAGTCGTCAAAGTCCCGCGCGGTCCAAGCCGTTCCCTGGTCCGAGCCATTGTCCAGGTAACTCCAAACGGCGCCCCAAGGCACGATTTGCAAAACGACTCCGAGATTGACCGGCTGTGACGTGAAGCGCGCTCCGGTGTCGGAACGGCCCACGGCGGTGAGCCGGTGCGAGCCGCCGGCGACGTTGCTGACCGTGCCGCTGTAGGGCGGCGTGTCATCCTCGGCGAACTTCACGCCATCCAGGAAGAATTCGACGTTCGTGATCGTTCCACCCGGCAGAAACGCCCAGGCCGTGGCCACAATCGGGCCGCCGGGCCCGAGAAACGTGTCCTCGAATGGCGTCAGCAGTGTGACTCCGACGTTTTGCACCAGGACAGTGACGGTGGGGGATTCCACAGGATTGCCGAGGCTGTCGGAGACGACGACGTAGAAGGTGTTCGAGCCGGCGGGCAAGTTCGTGGCCACCGCGCTGAACGGCTCGCTGGTCACCGAGGCGAATTGCACCGGCGCGAGGTTCGGGCTGCTCCGCCGGAAGAAGTCGACGCGCGTCGCGGGCGGATTCGGGAAGTCTGGGGTGAAGGTGACATTGACCGGAATCGGGTCGCCCACGGTGAACACCATGCCGTTGGTGAGGTTCAGTTCCAGCCCGCCCACACCCTTGACGTTCAGCACAATGTTCCCGCGGGCGACCTGGCCGCCGGGGCCGCCGCCGGAGCGGAAGCCGTCCACCACGATGCGATAGGTGGTGCCCGCGACGGCGTTGAACATGACGCGGCTCCACGTGTTGCCTTGGAAATTATCGTTGTCGGCGACCAGGATCAGCGCGTTGGGCACCGTGCCCGTGAACACACCGAGGATTGTGTTGAAGTCACTGCCCATCGTGTCGATGGTCGTCGGTCCGCTGGCGCTGGCGGTCCAGGTCCACCAAACGGATGCCCCTCCGGGGTTCCCCGCGAAGAACGGCTCCTGAAAGAAATTCTTGGTCGCGCCGACGTTGCTGCCGGTGGTGGTGACGATCGGTCCGTTCAGCGGGATGGCGTTGAAGAAGTTGTCGTTGGCCGGGGCCTGGGCGCGGGCGGCAACTGCCGGAAGCATGACGAGCAGCGCCACACGGAGGGTCAACACAAGGTTATTCATAGGCTTCATTCATCTGCGGACATCAGTTCGAACCGTGAAACGCCGGACAGGCGTGACTGGATCGATTTGCGTGATATGACACAGGGCAGGTGAACCAGTTACGCAAAAACTGGCCGGTCCGCCTCGCAACCGCTGGAAAGTGAAATGAAAGCAGGAAACCGTGTGAATGGCAATGAATCTCAGAAGTCGTGCTGCGCACCAGGCGCATTTCACTTTCTGGCGAGCTCAAATGGATCGGTTGGTTTGTGGTGCGGAAGGCCGGCCAGCCTGAAAGGCTGCAATAATCCAGCCCAGGCAACGCCCTGGGATGGCGTATCCCCAACGCCTCGTGAGCCCTGAAGGGGCGAA
>CAZZAQ010000480.1:0-4465 GCA_964652165.1 uncultured Bifidobacterium sp. | reverse complement strand
GAAAGCGTGCAGCTCGAGGACGGGGGCTGGGGCGAGCGCTGCAACACGTACGACGACCCCGTCTTCAAGGGCAAAGGCCCGAGCACCGCCAGCCAGACCGCCTGGGCCGTTATGGGCCTCTGCGCCTTCGACGACCCGCGCAACGAATGTCTCCAGCGCGGCATCGACTACCTGCTCCGCACTCAGAATAAAGACGGCTCCTGGAGCGAGGACGAAATCACCGGCACCGGCTTCCCGAACGTGTTTTATCTCAAGTACGACATGTACCGGAACAGTTGGCCCCTGCTTGCGCTCGCCACGTACCGCAAGCTTCTCCACCGCCATGCCGCCGGGCGTCACGGGCAGGGATCCCAGACTGTAAACGGCCACTCGCATCGCGTGCCTGAGGCGCTCTCCGTTGGGAAGGTATGAGGTATGAGGTATGAGGTATGAAAGGGACCGGAAGGCGGCGGTGGTTTTCGGCTTCATCCCTCTCAGTGGGGAGGTATGAAGGATGAGGTATGAAAGGGGCCGGCGGGCGATAGTGGTTTTCGGTTTCATACCTCATACCTCATCTCCCCCGCGTCAATTCGCCAGCGGCTGCGTGCTCCGTAGGTAGGCGAAAAGATCGCGCGCCTGCTGGTCCGTCAAGCCATCGAGCAATCCCTCCGGCATCAGGCTCATGCCGGCGGCATTCATTTCGGAAATCTCCTTTGGGTCGAGCGTGATGTTCTGCCCATCCAGGCCGCGCAAGACGACGATGCGCGCGTCGCGCTCGACGAGAAAGCCGCTGAGGCTGCGCCCGTCCTTGGTCTCGATGGCCAGATTCTCGAACCCCTCCCGGATTTCGGCGCTCGGGTTCACGATGTGGAGCAGCATCGCGTCCACGTCTCCGCGCTGGTAGGTGGTGAGGTCGGGGCCGACTTTGCCGCCGCGAGCGAACAATGTGTGGCAGGAGGCGCAGGTAGCGTTGAAGAGCCTCAGGCCGGAGTAAGGATCGCCCTTGCCGTCACGAAGGACCCCGGCGAGGCGCTGAATTTGTTTCTGCATCGCTTCAGTCGTGGGCCGGCCGGCGTTGGGCCAGAGTTTGGGGAGGAGCGCGGCGAGTTTCTCAGACACGGTAGGGCGAGGCTCCTGCCGAGCCGAAGACTCTTTTTGATCAGGGCTCCGCGGGAGCGTCGCCCTACCGAAACGTTGGATTTGGCGGACGGTATCGAGCGGCACGTCGGCGGGCTTAATGCGGCCGTCGTCCACGGCCTGGGCGAGGGCGAGGGACCAAGGGGCGCGGCTGGCGAGCAGCGTGAGGGCCGCGGGACGGACGTCGGATGCGTAGGCGCTGTAGTCCTTGAGGACGGTGGCGGGGATGCGGGGGTCATCGTAACCGAGGAGTGCGGTCAAGGCGGCCTTGCGGAGTGCCGGCTCGCTGTCGCTGTCGACGACATGGAGCAGCGCGTCGAGCGCGGCAGGCGGTCGGACTTCGCCGAGCACGTCGATGAATTCCTGGCGGCGCTGTTTGGCGGCCTTGCCGTCGGTGACGACGGCAAGCGCGCCGGTGAGCGCGGCGGGGTCGCCCGCGCGGAGTTTGAAGGCATCCGAGCCGACGTTGTGGCGGGCCATCGCGGCGATGAGTTCGTCCGGCAGGCCGGCGATGGAGCGGCCTTTGAAGGCTTCTTCGAAGCCCTTCACCAGTTTCTCGCTGTGGGCGCGGGTGGGGGAGAGGTCGAGGAGCCGGGCGCAAGTGAGCAAATCCTTGCGCGTGCCGGCGGAGGCGAAGCGGCGCATGAGCCGCTCCAGAATGTGTTGCTCGACGATGGGGCGGGTCCAGAGCGGGGAATCCTCGAAGAGCTTCAGCACCGCGTCGCGGTCGGACTCGCACTTGGATTCGATGGCCCACCAGATCAGTAGCGGAATGCGCGGGTCCCGGGCGTCGTCTTCCTCCCTGGGAGCGCCGGCATCCTGCCGGCGGGTTTCGTTTGAGGCACTCGCCGGCAGGATGCCGGCGCTCCCAGTTGGTCGCGTCCGAGTGGAAGAGAGGATGAGGTTGCGGACGATGGGTAATGCATCGGCGGCGGGCAGGCGCTTGGCGGTGCAGGCGAGTTGGGCGCGAGTGGCGATGTCGGAGGTTCTGATCGCAGTTGACGCCATTTCATCAGTGATCCGTGGTGACAGGCGGTAGTCGTCTCCAAGTAACCGCGCAGTCCAAAGACCAATGTCGCCCACCGCGTGACCTTGGAGAGTCCGCATTGCGAGTTCCTCAGACAAACCTCCACACTGATAGATTGCCCACAATGCTTCGAGGGCCGGCTGGCTCGGATCGGTCTTGTCGGGATCGAATGCCAGACCGAGAGTCGAAACGCCTTCGTACTGTTCCGAACTGAAACGCCACAGCATGGGCTGCAAGGCTGAAAGAATCGCTGGATGCTTGCGTTCAGATACGACCCGCAACGCTTCCTGGCGAACCCGTTGGTTCGGGTGGGCCAGCAACTTCAACAGTTCTATGTCGGCCAGTCGCCTGAGATCGAATGAAGGAAACGCCTTCGCCCCCTTCCTCTTCAGCCGGTAAATCCGCCCATTGCTCGTGTCGATATTGCCTTCCTGATTGCGCGTGTGCGTGACCTGGCGGTCGTACCAGTCGGCGATGTAAATCGCGCCGTCAGGACCGGTCTTGATATCGACGGGGCGGAACCACGAGTCGCTGCTGGTCACGACCCGTTCGAGGTCGCGGGTCTTGAAGGTCGAGCCGTCGGGCGTGATTTCGCTGAGGACGATGCGGCCCTGGAGCGGCTCGACGCCGAAGAGCTTGCCCTCGTAGCGCGCCGGCAACGCGCCGCCGTGGTAGATGATGAACGTGTGGCTGAAGCGCTCGCCTTTCGTGCCTTCCATGTGCGGGAAATAACCGAAGGCATACGGGTTGGAGAGTTCGCCGTGTTTCTCGAAGCCTTTGCGGAGGTAGGTGCCCTGCATGTAGTGGAACCCGCGGGTGTCGCCGCCGTTGTGGCCGGAGAAGAGCCGGCCTTTGTCGTCGAACTCGACGCCGAAGGCGTTGCCGCCGCCTTCGGCGAAGATTTCGTAAATGCGCCGCTCGGGGTGGTAGCGCCAGATGTTTTGGCCTTGGGAATAGACGGGTGGTTCGCCGGGGCGGGTGGAGGAGCGGGGTGATTGGGGTGATGGAGTGTTGGAGTGTTGGAGTGTTGGGTTGGGCGGAACTCCATTACTCCAAAACTCCACCACTCCATTCGTCCCACGCCCGCTGCTGCGCACCCGCACGTTCGCCGTCACCGTGCTGCCTTGCGCGGCGTAGAGCCAGCCGTCTGGACCCCAGCGCAAACTGTTCACCACCGAGTGGGTGTCTTCGAGGCCAAACCCTTCGAGGTGAACTTCCGGATCGCCGTCCGGAACGTCGTCGTCATTCCTGTCCGGATAGAACAACAAGTAGGGCGGGTTCAACACCCAGAGGCCGCCGCGGCCCTTCGCGCAGGACGTGGCGATGTTCAGCCCGTCGACGAACACCTTGTGCTTGTCGTAGGCGCCGTCGCCGTCGGTGTCCTCGTGGATGCTGATGCGGTCGAGTCCTTTGACGCCGCGGGGCGGCGGCTCGGGCACCTTATCGTAAACCGCACGCCAGAACTTGTCGCGGCTCACGACATTCAATCCGGCGGGCGCCGGATACTGGCGATATTGCACGACCCACATCCGGCCGCGCTCGTCGAAGGTGAAGAAGACCGGCTGCGCGATAAGCGGCTCGGCGAGGACTTGCTCGATTTCGAGATCGTCTGGGACCGTGAAAGTCTTCGCGGCTTCGGCGGGCGGGAGCGGCGTGCTGCGATCGGACATCTTGTGGCCTGCGGAGGGAGCGGGGGCGGGGCCGGCCTCGATTTTCGTGAACGCGGCGGCGAAGGATGCCCCCTCACCCCGGCCCTCTCCCCCTCGGAGGGGGAGAGGGGGAACGGTGGCACCGGTTTTTGGTGAGGGGGTGGGGCGAGCGTCCTCGCGAGCCTTCTCCCTCTCCCCCATCGGGGGAGAGGGCCGGGGTGAGGGGGTTCCAGCCCACGCCAAATCATCCCCCGTCCGAAATTCCCATTGGCCCTCCAGCAGAATGTGCTGCTTGTCCGTGCCGAGGATTGGCGCAGGGCCTTTGAAGCCGCCACGCCCCTCGTGGTCGTAGACTCGGAGGACGATCACGTTCCATTCCCCAAACACCAGCGAGTCCGCGGGGAGCGAGTAACGGCTGTCCGCCTCGATGCCGTTCTGGTATTGCGGCGGAAACTTCCCCGCGCCGCCGACCTTCGCGCCGTTGACGAACGCTTCGTGCGCATTGTCCACGGCCGCCACCGCGAGCGTGACCGACTGCCCGCGCCAGTCGGCCGGCAGCTTCACCGCGCATCGGTACCACGCGAAGCCGTCGTGGGTAATCTTCGCAGTGTCCTCCCACGCGCCGGGCACGCTCACAAGCCGCCACCCGCTCTCTTGGGCTTGGGCGCCGGCG
>CAZZAQ010000479.1:0-4477 GCA_964652165.1 uncultured Bifidobacterium sp. | reverse complement strand
TGGGTGGGAGGGGCAAGGGGCGGCTCGGGCTCAGCCGGTTTGACCGGCGCGAAGTGACTCTCGAGGTACTCAGCCGTGATCTTGTCCAGCGAGCTGGACGGGACCTTGGCGGCAATGCCCAGTTCCCTGGCTTTCGCCAGAACGTCCTTGCTCTCGATTCCGGGCTTCTTCCCGATGTCGTAAATGCGGACGGGCATAGTAATCGTTTGCGGCCCCGTTGAAGCGCCATGTCCTCATGGGCGCTTCACGGCTAAAATGTTCTTCGTCGGCGCCATGGTTCAACCTGCGGAGGGTGTCGGCTCGCCGCCACCCGTTCCGGGCAGCGCCTGCTCGGTTGCGGCATTGCCAATTTGCGCCGGCGCGCCGACTTCGGCGAAGGAAATCTTCGCGGCGTCGGCCTTGGGCGCCGGACTCGCGTCGCCGCCAATGTCGAACGAACGCGTCCTGGCCTCCGCCCGGGCGGCTTCAAAGACTGCCGTGGCAGCCTCGCCAATCTCAGGCATCTCCGCCAGGTCGCTGACCTCGGCCTGGAGGAGCACTTCGAGGCTGGTGATGCCGTGGTGAACGAGCGCGTCGGCGTGCGCCTGGCTGATGCCGGGGATGGACGCCAGAACCTGCACGGCCCGGGCGATCTTTTCATCGAACCCGATGGCCGTCGCCACTTCGGCTTCGATGTCCACTTGCCAGCCGGTGATTCTGGACGCCAGCCGCGCGTTCTGCCCGCGCTTGCCGATGGCCAGGGAAAGCTGATCGTCACTCACGATGATCTTGACCCGCTTGTGCGCCTCGTCGATCTCGAAGGTCTTGAGCTTCGCCGGACTCAAGGCATTCGTGATGAAGTGGCGGATGTTGGGATCCCAACGGATGATGTCGACCTTCTCGTTGTTGAGCTCCCGGACGATGTTCTTGACCCGCTGGCCGCGCAGGCCGACGCAGGCGCCGACCGGGTCGACCTTTTCATCGCGGGTATAGACGGCCAGCTTCGTGCGGAATCCCGGCTCTCTCGCGATGCCCTTGATTTCGATGGTGCCGTCGTTGATCTCAGACACTTCGAGTTGAAACAGTTTGATGACAAACTGCGGATCCCCGCGGGAAAGTATGATCTCCGGCCCGTGGGGGCCGTTTTCCACCGCCTTGACGAAACAGCGGATGCGCTCGCCGACCTGGTATTCTTCCGTCGGCACGCGCTCCCGGTTGGGCAGCAGCGCCTCGTACTTCCCCAGGTCCACATAGACATCCGAGCGCTCGAAGCGCCGGACGGTGCCGCTGACGATGTCGCCCACCCGGTCCTTGAACTCGTCGAAGATCATCGCCTTCTCTGCCCGGCGGATCTGTTGCATGAGCGCCTGCTTGGCGTATTGTGAAGCGATGCGGCCAAAATTGGCAGGCGTGACCTCCACCTCGACCTCCTCGCCGAATTGCGCGTCGGGTTTGATGCGTCGGGCATCGAACACCGAGATCTGGTCGTGCTTGGAAAGCACCTTCTCGGAGACGACCAGCTTGGCCAACGCTTTGATGTCCCCGCTCTTGCGGTCTATGGACACCCGCAATTCACGCGCCGGGCCGACCGCCTTCTTGGCCGCCGCCACCAGGGATTCCTCCACAGCGGCGATGAGGACATCCTTGGAGATGCCCTTTTCGCGTTCCCAAAAGTCCAAAACTGCCAAAAAGTCGGAGTTCATAACTACTTCTGCCAAAGCGCCTTCCCCACGCGGGGAACAAAAAAGTCGGAAGAACCAGTTCTCCGACTTACACATGCTGGCGGCCCAGCAAACTTTTACGTCGGGTTGAACTATAGAGGCTCCGCCTAAATTGAGTCAAGACGCAATTCTGACGAAGAAAAATGACCGCCACACAACTCATTCCCTTGTCTCCATTCCCCTGTCTTCCCAAGCCCAGACTTCAGGGGATGGGCTTGGCGGGAGAATGTCAGGGGAATGGGGACAGGGGAATGGGATTCTGAAAACACCACGAACCCCGGAGGATTGCGTGACGGATCCAGCTGCACCCGGTCAGATACCCATGTTGTAGCCGGCGACGTGATGAGGCGGAGCCGGGCAGGAATTGAACGGCTCGACTCATGCAGGCGGCTTTGGCATTTTATGACTACACAACTGCTAAACTTCAAGCGGGCCGGGCGCGGTGTTCGTATCGAGGGCGGACCACGGGGCATCGGGGTACAATCCCTTCGGGATAGAGGGCCGAAGCGGATGGACTACGGCTAGACGGTGCGGCAGAAGCTCTGGCCGGGGCTGCGGGCGCTGGCGAGCGGCGTCGCCGACGGGAGGGCATTCACGACTCGCTCAAACTGCGCTTCGAACGACTCGTGGTCCTTCTCCTCGCCACATCCTGGAAAGATTGGCGTCGATTGTGTGAACAGGTTTTTGTCAATCTCAATGAGATGAGACGGCTGGAATTGGGAAGTGCTGCGCGGCGAATTGTCGTCGGCCTCGCGCTGGCGCTGGTCGCGGCCGGAGTATTTCTTTTTTGGCCAGGCCGAACGCCGATTGCCGAGCCCGTGCCCAGCCCGAATGGCTACGATGACTTCCTGAAAGCCGCGGCGCTACTCTCTCCCACTACCACTACCTCCTTACCCCTCGATCTGGCCGAAGGAAAGCTGCGAGAACTGGTGACGCAAAACAGGGACGCCTTGAACTTGTTGCGCGCCGCACTCGAAATGGAGTGCCGCGTGCCCGTGGTATATTCGACAACCTACATCGACAAGCACTTCCAGGAGTTGTCCGGGCATAGAGTGCTGGCCAGGGCACTGGTGGCAGAAGGCCGCGTCGCGGAACTGGACCAGCGCACCAACGATGCGGCGCGCTGCTACCTCGACGCGATACGCCTCGGCAACGAGGCGGCGCGAGGAGGCATTGTGGTCAATCACCTTGTGGGCGTGGCGTGTGAGGCGATGGGTTCCTCGAAGCTGATAAAAATCGTCCCGGCGCTTACAGCGAAAGAATGTCGCTTGGCAATTGCGACACTGGAATCAATCGAAGACAAACGCGAATCGCCAGATGAGACACTGCGTATCGAACGGGCCTGGTGCCGAAGCGAAGGGCTGCAACAGCGGATAAACAGCATGATCACCTTGAAGTCGCTCGATCCGGTGAAGCAGTATTACAAGCGCTATCTTGTGCGCTTGAATGGGGAAATCGCCCGGCAGTCGCAACTGCGGATCGATTTGGCCAAGCGCGCGTACGAATTGGAGAATGGAAATCCGCCTGTTGGTCTTCATGTTTTGGTGCCGACTTACCTGAAATCCCTCCCTCAGCTTCAGCCTTCTTCCACGAACGCATCGTCAGGACCGCGCCTGAATCGCTAACCCGGGTCAGGCGGAGCGGCGCTGATCACTTCGGCCGGAAACCCGGCGGGAGGTTGGACTGCGGCTGTTTCGACGCTGCCTTTGCCAGCGGCTCCGGCTCCGGCTCCGGCTCGGGCGGCGGCTCGGGAGGCGGGACTGGCTCGGGGATGCCAAGGCGCTCGCGGGCTTTCTTGGCGGCGGCGGTCTGACCGTATTCGTCGGCGATGCGACGGAGCAATTGGGTGGCGGCGTCAAACTTGTTGAGCTTGCCGGAATAAAGATTGGCGAGGTGAATGGCCGCCCACCCCCAACGCTCGGACGGGAGCGGTTTCCGGAGCACGTCTTCGTACTCGAGGGCGGCGGCGAGATAATTTCCAAGGTTGCTTTCGTAAACCTCGGCGATGCGCAATGCGACGTGGACTTCGCGCGGGTTCTTTTTGTAGTAATCGCGCATGAGCTGGATGGAATCGAGGTAATCGCCCTTGGCCCAGGCTGCTTCGGCCTCATCATACTCGGGGTCGCGCACGCCTTTGAGGTCGTCGTTGAAGATGAAATTCTCGACGCGGGTGGCGAGGAAACGCGAGACGTCGTGTCCAATCAAGACCGCCAGGCCCACCAGCGCGAAAAAGCCCGCGACGCCGAAGGCCATGAACCGGCCCATCCGCGGCGAGGCCTTGCGCGCGGCCCCCTCGTCGAGGGCCGCGCCCGGGTCGGCTGCCAACGTGTTGGTCGCGGCGGAGTTGGTCGTTGCGGTGTTGGCGACGGCGGGGTTGGTCACCGCGACATTGGTCACAGCGACGTTGGTGGGGGAAGGCGGATGGGTCCCCGCAAGCGGGGAGCCAGGGGCGGCGGCGCCTTCGCGCATCGCCGCCAATAGCGCCTGGATGCACACGGCCAGCCCGATACCCAACACGAGGTAGAGCGCCAGTTTGAACTTCGGATTCATCGACGGCGTGACAACTTAACCAGCAACCGCTCCGGGGCAAAAGATTTTTCACCGTCCCGTTGCCTCTCGGGGCACATCGTGGAAGTCCGACCGAAGCCGAGGTCGCGCGGGGAACGTAGGGCAGGCGTCCCGCCTGCCCATCCGCGCCGAAAGGCGCGGCGTTCGCATCACGAAGGCCTCGCTTCGCTCGGCCGGGCAGGCGAGACGCCTGCCCTACGTTGGTGGTA
>CAZZAQ010000478.1:2564-4479 GCA_964652165.1 uncultured Bifidobacterium sp. | reverse complement strand
GCGAAGATGGCACCGGGCGTGTCGTGGTTGCGAGCCAATTGGGGACTCAGCCGCTCGGCGGAGTTGAATCAGCATCCGGCGCGCAAACTCCCGCGGCTCGACGCCACCGTGCGCGCCGATGAAGTCTGGCTGCGCGTCGAACGGCAGGCGCTCGTCGCCCTCCCGGCGAACCAGGGTGTCCTGTTCGGCATCCGTATTGAAGTGTTCCCACTGGCGCAAGTGCAACAAGATCGGGCGGCCACGGAAGGCTTGCGGCGAGCGCTCAGGACCATGCCCGGAGAAATGGCGGCGTACAAGGGGATCGCGGCGGCGCGGGAGCGAATCTTGGCTTTGCTGGGAGGAACTAACTTCTGAACGGGTTTACGACCACTACGGAGCCGTAGCGCTGACCGTGGCTCATGTCCTCCACGAAACATTCAGCGGTCATAAAGATCATCGCGCGTCCAATCGCGAGGTCCGACTTCGCCCTTCGCCGCGGCGCTCAGGCGCTTGATCCGGCGGCGAGCGACTTCCCGGCCGCCAGGCATTGAGGTGAGCTGCCGCAGGTAGTCGCGGAGCAACCCGGCGACCGACGTCTTCTTTTCGCTCGCGAGCTTTTCCGCTTTCGCCAGCGTGCTGTCGTTGACCGTGACGTTGATGCTTTTCACCCGGTTAATTTACCAGACTCCTCGCAGAGGTGAAAGCCCTACTTCAGCGACTCCGGGTTCAGTCCCTTGAAGTCGGCGGGCACGAAACGGCCATAAAGGAGGGGGTCAGCCATAATGGTCATTAACAAGCGACACTCAGAACGTGTTGGCCTGCCGGGTGCGCGCACCGAAGGCGCGAATGAGGGTAGCCGGTGGGAAGCGCCACGGAGTGGAGCGCACCCACCGGTCCACGCCGCATCCACGTCCCGCGCTCCGGAGGAGCGCATGACTCTGTTGCCGTCCTCCGCGTTCATGCGCCCCTCCGGGGCGCGGGGTTTTCGATGCCGGCCTGACCGGTGGGTGCGCCGCTCCCGGGTCGCGGCTTCCCACCGGCTACATTCATCGGCCCCTTCGGGGCGCAGGATTCTAACAATCGACAATCCATACAACACACACCGTTTACTCTTTGCTGGATGTTGCCAACTCGGCATCGCGGAGCGATGCATTGATGGTAGCCGAGGGCTTCAGCCCGCGGAAAAGCGCCGCGGCCACCCCGCGTCGCGTAGCGACGCTTGAAATCGGCTTGCGTTCTCCTTCATGCGTCGCTACGCGACGCGACCGAATGTCCTGCCGTTCCGTGGGCTGAAGCCGGCTGAAGCCCACGGCTACCATCACCCTGTCGCTACGCGACGGGCGGGTCACCATCGACAGACATTCTGGGCGTTCTGTTGGTCGGTGGTGGAGATGATTTCACTCTTTCTCTTTCCTGTCCTTTTCCTTGATCCGCGGAAAATCCTCAGGGTGCGAATGCATGTAACGCATCTTCCGATTGTAGAATTCGATGAATTGTTCTGTGGAATAACGGTGCGCGCTCCCTAAGTTTGGGTGGAACGAAGGAATCCATATCTCGAACGGTCCATCGTTGCTCCCGGTGAAATGATGCCGATCACTTGCCGGACCTAAGACGTAAAGCCGAAGCTTGTTCCTGCGAAAATCATCCATCGCCTGCTGCGCGGCGTTTGCCCCACTCAACGTGTAAACCTCGTCGCGCCAACCACCAATTCCATAGATTTGCCACATAGCCCAACCAGTCAGTAATAGGCTGCACAAGCACATCAACAGCCCCACAGCGAGGGTCGCGGCGACGAGTGCTTTTCGCGATTTCACTTGGTCCGGACAAAGGCGGCTGCTCACTTCAACTTCTCCGGGTTCAGCGGCTTGAGGTCCGCGGGCACGAAGCGGCCATCCTTGCGGATCAATTCGCCGTCAAACCAGACTTCGCCGCCGCC
>CAZZAQ010000478.1:0-2554 GCA_964652165.1 uncultured Bifidobacterium sp. | reverse complement strand
CTCGGGCCGCTGGATGAGCACCATGTCCCAATGCACGGCCGAACGGTTGCCGTTGTCCACGTCTTCGTAGGCCTGGCCCGGAGTGAAGTGGAGCGATCCGGCGATCTTTTCGTCGAAGAGGATATCGCACATCGGGTTTTTGATGTACGGATTGAAACCCAAGCTGAATTCGCCGACATAGCGGGCGCCCGCGTCGGTGTCGAGAATCTCGTTCAGGCGCTTGGTGTTGTTCGAGGTGGCGTTGACAACTTTGCCGTCGCGGAATTCGAGCCGGACGTTTTCAAAGCGCGTGCCGGCATAGAGCGTCGGTGCGTTGAACTGAATGACGCCGTTCACGGATTTCTTCACCGGACAGGAGAAGACTTCGCCGTCGGGGATGTTGCGGTCGCCCTTGCACATCTGGGCGCCGATGCCCTTGATCGAAAAGGCGAGGTCCGTGCCGGGGGCCTTGAGGTGGACGCGGTCGGCCTTCTTCATGCGGCGTTCGAGAGGGACCATCGCGCGGGCCATGCGCGGGTAATTCATCGTGCAGACGTCGAAATAAAAATCCTCGAACGCCTCGGTGCTCATGCCGGCGGCCTGCGCCATGCTTGGCGAGGGCCAGCGGAGGACGACCCACCGGGTCTTGTTC
The DNA here is from genome assembly GCA_964652165.1 of uncultured Bifidobacterium sp. Lineage (GTDB taxonomy): Bacteria > Verrucomicrobiota > Verrucomicrobiia > Limisphaerales > JADJPG01 > DASTLJ01. Next base: position 1,923 of record CAZZAQ010000478.1, on the reverse strand, counting down.
ACGCGATAATTGAGGACAGGGCGAAGGAACCGGGAGTAAAGCTGCATCTTGTCGTTTGGCACATCGGCGGTTTCGCTGGCGTTGGCGCTGCCGCGAAGGGCCACGTAGGCGTCCACCTTTTTCATGCGGAACAACTCGACCTTGCGGATGAGCGCGGCGTGGCCGGGGTTGGTGTCGCGGAGCAGTTCGCGGCTGACGCGGCCGTGGCGGACCTCGACCAGCGGCGTGGCCCCGGCGCGGCGGGCGGCGCGGACGAGTTCGACGGTCATTTCGTCCGGGATGTCGATGGCATCGATGAGCACGCGGTCCCCTTTCCGGAGGCGAGTGGAGTAGCCGATGAGCACGTTGGCGAGCTTGGGGTACCGCGGGTCGGTCATAGGTTTTGGGGGCAGGACGCTAACGGAGCCGGTCGTTTTGTCGAGCGAGATCTGGGTTTGAGTGTGCAAATAGCCTGGCTAAAGTTTCCTGGCCTAGTATGAAGACATCAATCCACACATCGGCCATCCACCGCCTGACCCGCCGGCGATTCGCGATTCATTCCTCGCTCGCGATGGCCGCGGCGTTAAGCCGGCCGGATTGGCTCGTCGCCCAACCGGCGTCCGCGCCCAGGTCCAAACGCCGCGCCGCCATCATCGGCCACACCGGGCGGGGCGACTACGGTCACTCGCTGGACGTGGCCCTCAACGGTCTCGAGGGCGTCGAAGTCGTCGCAGTCGCCGATCCCGATGACGCCGGCCGCGCCAAGGCTGCGCAACGCATCCAGGCGCCGCGCCAATATGCCGACTACCGCCAGATGCTGGAGAAAGAACGTCCGCAACTGGTCTGCCTGGCGCCGCGCTGGTCCGACCAGCGGCCCGCGATGGCGCTGGCGGCCTTGCGAGCGGGCGCGCACCTCATCACCGAAAAACCGTTCACGGCCACGCTGGCCGAGGCGGATGAAATCCTGGCCACGGCCGGCCGCGCCGGACTGAAGATCGCGGTGGCGCACCAGATGCGCCTGGCCCCGAGCATCGTCCGGCTCAAGCAATCCTTGGACGAGAGCTTGATCGGCGAACTGGTGCAACTTCGGGCCTGGGGCAAGCAGGACGCCCGAGCCGGCGGCGAGGACATGTTGGTGCTCGGCTCGCACCTGTTCGACCTGCTCCGCTACCTGGCGGGCGACGCGCTCTGGTGCTCGGCCCGCGTGCTCCAGGACGGCCGCGACATCACGCGGGCTGACGCGCGCGTTGTGAAGGAACAAATTGGTCCCGTGGCTGGCAACGAGATTCACGCGCAGTTCGCTTTTGCCAGTAGCGTGAACGCGACGTTCACCAGCAGCGCCCGCTTGCGCACCACGCTCGGTCCCTGGGGCATCGAATTACTCGGCAGCAAGGGCGCCGCGCGCATCCTGGCGGAAGTCTATCCCACGATCTATGTGCTGAAGTCCGGCGGCTGGGAAGCGTCGGGCAGGAAGGACGAGTGGACGCGGTGGGAGGGCGACCCAGGCGCAAAACTCTCGGCGGAGGAGCGCGGCTTCGGGCCGGCAAACCGCCGCGTGGTCGAGGACTGGCTGGCTGCAATCGAACAGAACCGGGAACCGGTTTCCAGCGGCCGCGCCGCGATGAAGTCCATCGAGATGATCATGGCCGTCTATCAAGCCGCGCTCTCCGGGGCGCGGGTGACACTGCCGCTGAAGGAGCGGAGGCATCCGCTGGGGACCCGCTGAAGCGCGGGTTTTCCTAATGCCTTTCGGAAACTCGCGAAAGTGCTTCGCAAGCGGGCCGCAAGCATCATCCCGGAGGGATGATTGAGAATAGCCCGGCGTTTCAACGCCGGGAATCCATGGTCAGTTGTATCAGTCCCGAAGGGACGGCCGAATGGGCGTATTTGTGGCACGAGTTCAGCCGTCCCTTCGGGACGCGCCTCTGTGTGCCCCTGAACCCA
>CAZZAQ010000477.1:0-4483 GCA_964652165.1 uncultured Bifidobacterium sp. | reverse complement strand
TCGGGCAGGAAGTCGCCCGGCAACTCGGCGCGCGGTTCATCTTCGCCGAGAAAGAGGAGGGCAAACTCGTCCTGCGGCGCGGCTTCAAGATTTCTCCCGGCGAAAAGTGCCTCATCGTCGAGGACGTGGTCACGAAGGGCGGCCGCGTTCAGGAAACGATCGACATCGTGCGGGCGAACCAGGGCGAAGTCGCCGGCGTCGCGATGCTGGTGGATCGTTCCGATGGCACGGTGAACTTCGGCGTGCCCGTCTTCAGCCTGATCCGCCTCCACGTCGAAACATTCCATCCGGACAAACTACCGCCGGACCTGGCGAAGATTCCGGCGGTGAAGCCGGGGAGCAGGTGAGGTTTGTTAAAACGTTGAAGCGTTAAATCGTTGAATCGTTGAATCGTTGAAGCGTTGAAGCGTTGAAGCGTTGAAACGTTGAAGCGTTGAAACGTTGAAGCGCTGAATCGTTGAAGGGGTGAATCATTGACGCGGAAGGGCGCGGCCCGCCGTTTGACGTTTTAACGATTCAACGATTTAACGTTTTTAACGATCCAACATCCCGCCGGCAACCCAGTTCATGTGCCAAACAAGCCCGCAATCGCCTTCCCCACCCCATCCCGCGTCACATAGAACGGCCGCTTCTCCACTTCGTAGGCCAGCCTGGGCGAGATTCCCATCGCCGTGTAGAGCGTCGCGTGCAGGTCCTCGATCCCCACGCGATCCTGGAGCGTTTTGCACGGGCGTTCGTCGGCGGTGACGCCGTGGAGGTGGCCCTTCTTGATGCCGCCGCCGAAGAGCAGCACGCAACCCGCGTCCGTGAAATGCCGGTGCATGCCGTAGTTCTTGATGTCCTCGATGGTGTCCGGCACGGGCACCTGGTCCTTGACCGGCTTGGCCGGTTTGCCTTCGACGAGCGAGTCGCGGCTGAACTCGCTGGCCAGCACGATGAGCGTGCGGTTGAGCAGCCCGCGCTCCTCAAGGTCGAGCACGAGCTGGCTCACGGCGCCGTCGATGGATTTCTTCATGTTCACAACCTTCTCGTGCCCGTGCTCGTGGGTGTCCCAGTTGAGGAACGGGATGTACTCCGTCGTCACCTCGATGAAGCGCGCGCCGACTTCGCAGAGCCGCCGCGCGAGCAGGCAACCCAGACCAAAGCGTCCAATCGTCGAAGCCTCGTAGCTGCCATCGCGGGTCTGCGAGCCGGAGACGGCTTTGCCCATGTCGATGCCGGGCGGCAGATACTTCGCCACGTGCTCCTTCGGTTCGAGCGACAAGTCGAAGGCCTTCGCCGCGGGCGAGCTCAGGAGCCGATGCGCGTTGTCCATCGAGCGCAGCAGCGACTCGCGTTGATAATCGCTGCCGTGTTGGCCAACCGGACTGGCCGCGAGCAGATTGCGATAGAACTTGTCGCGATTCTCGAAGCGCCCCGGCGTCATGCCGCCTGGCGGACGCACGCTGTCGGCGGCCTGGTGCGGGTACGGGATATTGAACGGCCCGTGTTCGCTCCCGAGAAAGCCCGCGGTCGTGAACGCCTTGACCTCTTCGCCCTCGCCAATGTCGAAGCGTTGGCCGATGTTGATGAACGCAGGCACCGCCGGGTTCAGCGGCCCGAGCGTGCGCGCGATCACCGCCCCGAGGTGCGGGCAAGCGACGGTTTGCGGCGGTTCGTAGCCGGTGTGCCAGTGGAATTGATGCCTCGAGTGCAGGATGAAGCCCAGGTCGCCCGCCGTGTAGCTGCGGATGAGCGTTCCGCGGTCCATGACCATTGCGATTTTCTCCAGGCCCTCAGAAAACTTGATGGTATCCACCGCCGTGTCGATTTGAGGGAACGTGCTGAGCACGTCGGACGGCTTGATGCCCTTGGCGAACGGCGTGTAACGCTTCGGGTCGAACGACTCGGTGTGCGCCATGCCCCCGCCCATCCAAAGCACGATCAGCGTGTCAGCGCGCGGCGTGATCTTTTCGGCGGCGTCTTCGGCGAAGAGCGGGCGCGGGGCGCCGGCCGCAAGCGCGCCGAGCGTCGCGGCGCTCGCGGTCTTGAGAAAGTCGCGGCGGGTGGCGCGCGACGAGTTCATTGCGGCAACAAGTTCTGTCATCGAAGCGAAGTGTCACCTGATTGGACTGCGGAAGTCGAGGCCATGTTCGCGGAATTTTTGGTCTGGCGTGGCGCTCGCTTTCGTAGGGCAGGCGTAAGGACACCAGAGATATCCGCCACAAGAAATTGGGTAACGACCACAGGCCTGGCGCACAAATCGATTGCCATCGCCAGCGCGAGCCACACCCGCTACCATTGCGCCCCGCAATGAAGACTCTCCGTCTCGTCCTTGCAACCGCCATGCTTGCCGGGATGGCGCCTGTCGCGGCTGCGGCGGACCCTCCCGCCGAAGTATTCCCAGGCAAGGAATGGCAGACCTGTTCGCCCAACGACGCCGGCTTGTCTGGCGAAAAGCTCGCGGCGCTGACCAATCTCGTGGGCGGACGCGGCTGCGTGGTCCGCCACGGCCGGCTCGCGTTCACCTGGGGCGAACCCGCCAAAAGCTCCGATGTCGCCTCCGCCTTCAAGCCGCTCCTCTCGACGCTGCTCTGGGTGGCCATCCAGGAAAATCGGCTGCCCGGACCGGATGCGCTCCTGGCGGACTTCGAGCCGCGGCTCAAGACGCTCAATGACGGCAAGGACGCCGCGATCACCTGGCGGCACCTGGCCTCTCAAACTTCGGGCTACGGCCTGGCGGAAAAACCCGGCGAGGCGTACTCCTACAACGATTTCGCCCTGACGCTCTACTACGACACGCTCACCGAGCGCGTCTTCGGCACGAACGGGACTGAAGTCCTGCGGACCCGGTTGGCGGAGCCGTTGCAATTTGAGGACCATTACACGTTCAACGCCTTCGGTCCGAACAACCGCCCCGGCCGCCTGGCTCTTTCGTGCCGCGATTTCGCCCGCTTCGGCCTTCTCGTGCTTCGCCAGGGCCGTTGGCGGGATCGGCAGTTGATTCCCGCAAGCACGTTCGTGGCGATGACCAACAGCCTCGTCCCTCCCGGGTTCCCGCTCACCAGCGGCAAGGAAGCCAGCATGCTCCCCAGGCAGCGGAGCATGGGCGGCACGAGGAACATCACGCCCGTCGGCCCCGGCTACTACTCCTTCAACTGGTGGCTCAACCGAACCAATGCCGCCGGCCAACGCCTGTTCGTGGACGCGCCACCGGACGCGTTCGCGGCCAGCGGCCATGGCGGGATGCGTGTTCTCTTCCTTGTGCCGAGCCTCGACCTCATCGTTTGCTGGAACGACAGCCGCATCGACGACCATGACAAATCCCCTGGCAACGCCGCGACGAAGATGAACCAGGCGTCGAAGCTAATCCGCGAAGCGGTGTTGGCCGCCGCTGCTTCTCCCCGCGCGGAGTCAACGCAACCGATCGCGCCCACCCTCGTGGATGACCCTCTGGCTCCGCGGTCCACAGAGCGAGGCTCGCCGACCATCCTCGGCGTGCGCGGTCCGCAATTCACCGTGAATGGCATGCCTACATTTCTCACCGGCATCAGCTACTACGGCGCGTTGGGTGCCTCCGATGAATTCATCCGGCGCGATTTGGACGACGCGCAACGCGCTGGGTTCAACTGGATTCGCATCTGGGCCACGTGGTCGGCCTTCAGCAACGATGTCTCCGCTGTCGATGCGGAAGGCCGGCCGCGCCAGGAGTTTCTCTCGAAGCTCGCGCGCATCGTTCGCTCCTGTGACGACCGCACCATGCTCGTGGACATTTCCCTTTCGCGCGGCAATGGCGTGACCGGTCCGCCGCGCCTCCAGACTCTGGAAGCCCACCTTCGCGCCGTTGAGACGCTTGTCACCGCGCTCAAGCCCCGGCGCAACTGGTATCTCGACCTCAGCAACGAGCGCAATATCCGCGACAAGCGCTTCACCAGCTTCGACGACCTCAAGGCCCTGCGCCGGCGCGTTCGCGAGCTGGACCCGGACCGGCTCGTCACCGCCTCGCACGCCGGCGATCTCACGCGGGACGACGTGCGCGAGTATCTCCAGGGCGTCGGCGTGGACTTTCTCGCGCCGCACCGGCCGCGCGGCGCCGGTTCGGCCAACGAGACGGCGCGGTTGACGAAGTTTTACCTCGACGCAGCGAAGGATCTGGGCCGCGTGGCACCGATACATTACCAGGAACCATTCCGGCGCGGCTTCGGCCAGTACGAGCCGGTGGCCACCGATTTCATCACCGACGCGCACAACGCAAAGGAGAGCGGCGCCGCCGGCTGGTGCTTCCACAACGGCGACACTCGCAGCGCCGCCGACGGCCGGCCGCGCCGCTCCTTCGACCTGCGCGACAGGCGCCTGTTCGACGCGCTCGACGCGGAGGAACGCAAGGCAGTCGAGGGACTCGGGCAGGTGTTCGGCAGATAGGGTTCGCAAGCCAGGCGGGGAATCTGCCGGGCGCATCTTGACACTGCTATGGCTTGGACGGTAGGGACGGCGCGCTGCGCCG
>CAZZAQ010000476.1:0-4485 GCA_964652165.1 uncultured Bifidobacterium sp. | reverse complement strand
CCCGAGCGAAGCGTCCGGTCGGGTCTTGCCCGAGGCCTTCAATTCGCGGATGCGCTCGCACACCTCGTCGAGCATCGGCCCCTCGTTGAGCCCTTTCCACGCCGCGACAAGGCCCAGAGCGGTGACGCCGTTGCGCTGCGCTTCGTCGGCCGCCTCATGCACCGGCTCAGGATCGATGAAGCCGTAGCGGGGCGAGCCGGTTTGGTAAAACGACGATTGCGCGCAGAAGCTGCAATTCTCCGAGCAACCGCCGGCCTTCGCGTTCACGATCGAGCAGAGGTGAACTTTGTTTCCCTTGAAGTGCTGGCGAATGCGGTTGGCCCACGCGAGCAGGTCGTGGATGTCCGCGGGGTCCTCCAGATCGAACAGCCCCTGCGCTTCGTCGCGCGTCACCTGTCCGCCGCCCAAGACCCGCCGGCCCAGACGGGCGATGCGCTCCTGCGCACTCAAGTCAACCGATTGCCGTGTCATGGTTGACAGACTAGTGGTGAATGGGCTGCGCGCAAGACTTCTCCATCCTTTCGCAAAACCCGCGCGGGATGGTGGCAAGGAGCACTCTTGAGCGATCCGAACCCGAGGCGGAAAAGAATGTTCCGCGGTGCAGCCAGAGCAGCATCGAGATGCTCCCGGTGGTGAGGTAGCGACGCCTGCTGTCCCTACGCTTAATGCCTTTCGGAAATTCGCAAAAACGTTTCGCAAGCGGGCCGCAGGCCTCATCCCTGAGGGATGATCGAGAATAGCCCGGCGTTTCAACGCCGGGAGTCCATCGTCAGTTGTATCAGTCCCGTAGGACGGCTGACTGGAAGAGTTTGTGGCACGAGTTCAGCCGTCCCTTCGGGACTCGGCCCTGCGTGCCCCTGAACCCAGCGTTGAAACGCTGGGCTATTCTCAGGATGTCCCTTCGGGACAAAGCCTTTGGCGCAGCCCCGTGAGTTTCCCAAAGGCATTAAGACTTGTCCCTACCGCGGCGAAGCCGCCAGCACAGCGCCCCGAGTCCCAGCGCGAGGATGCCGATAGCCGAAGGCTCGGGGACGATCACGAGATTGAAGCTGCGGAGTTCAGTGGTCTGGGGAACAATGAAAATGGTCCCATCTGGCGTCGTCCCTCCGAGCGGACCGACTCGGAATACGTCCGAGATTCCGATCTCGAGATTGTCCGATGCGCCACCGTAGACGGGGTCGAGCGGCAACGACCCCCAAGTCGGAAAGGTTCCGCCCTGGTTGTTCCACGCGCGGCATTGGGCAATGATTTCGACGCCCGGCGGAATGTCAGGCACAACCACAGTCCGCGCGAGAAGAACCCCCGCCGCGCTGCCCGTCCGGAACGGGGTTGTAAGCACATCCCGAAGCAATTCGGGTGGTGTACCGGGAAGGCCGACAAAGAGAGAGATGGAGTAGCCTGTTCCAGCAAGCAGAGGTCCCCCGTAGGTCTGGGTTCCGGGCGGTGCGCCGTTGGCCGCGTTTCCCGTGCGGGGGGTGAAGGGATCATTTGGATCAACTCCGTAGACCGGCGAGTAATAAGAGGAAAATGACCGGGCGTTTAGCCAGAAAAGCGTTCCCTGTGCTCGCAGCCCACACGGGGTCAGGAGAATCATGGAGAACAATACGGCGAATGAATACGCCAGGTGGAAATACTTTTTAGCCTTCATAGGAACTTTGCTTGGATACCAGAAGTAGTGGGGCCGGTCAATGCCATAAGTCGGACATGCCATGATTCGGACTGTTGGCGCGTCGCAGGGCGGATTCAAAAACCGGCCGATACAGGAGCGCGGACAGCCTTGTCCGCGCGAATTTGAGATAGTGCCACAAAACACGCGGAAATGGCTGTCCGCGCTCCTTTCTGGAATCCGCCCTGGGCGCGTCGGGCAGGGGAGTACTGCGCCCGCCAGTTTCATTTCGAAGCCGACACATAAGAGCGTGAACTCGAACTCAAGCCGAACCTCGGACTCCAACGCCAACGTGCGATCTCGAGTCGCCATTTTCCTGTCGTCAACGCCGCGCCCTTTCCGGCACCTTCGCTCCATGCCCGACGCGGCAGAGGTTACGCGGCCTGCCACTCATTGCGCCGAATCGTCCGCCGGCGCGGCGACGTCCGCCGTCGAGGTCGCCGGCGTCTCCCGCGCCTTTGCGGGCGTTCGTGCGCTGGAAAACGTCAGCCTGGCCATCGCGCGCGGCGAATTCTTTTCCCTGCTCGGCCCGTCCGGCTGCGGCAAGACCACCCTGCTCCGCATCATCGCCGGACTCGACTTGCCGGACACCGGCGAGGTCCGTCTCGCCGGCCGCGAGGTGACGCATACCCCCGCGCACCGGCGGCCCGTGAACACCGTCTTTCAGTCCTACGCGCTCTTCCCGCATCTCAACGTGCGCGACAACGTCGCCTTCGGCCTGCGGATGAAGAAGCTCCCCGCTCCCGACATCGATCGCCGCGTGGCCGCAGTCATGGAAAAGACCAGCATTGCCGAACTGGCCGCGCGGCGACCGGCCCAGCTATCGGGCGGCCAAAAGCAACGCGTCGCCCTGGCGCGCGCGCTGGTGAACGAACCCGAAGTGCTGCTGCTCGACGAACCCCTCGCCGCCCTCGACCTCAAGCTCCGCCGCCAGCTTCAGATCGAGTTGCACGCCCTCCAGCGCCGGCTCGGCATCACGTTCATTCTCGTGACCCACGATCAAGAGGAGGCGCTTGCGTTGAGCGATCGCATTGCCGTCCTGCACGCCGGCCGCGTCGAGCAAATCGGCCAGGGGCGCGACCTCTACGAACGCCCCCGCACGCGGTTCGTCGCACAGTTCCTCGGCACCTGCAATTTGCTGCCGGGCACCGTCCGCGAACTGCGCGGCGGAACGCTCGTAGCCGCCACGGAACTCGGCGAACTGACCGCCGCGCTCGACGGCGGCCACCGGAAGTTTTCTACGGGTGACCGATGCACGCTGGCGGTGCGCCCCGAAAAAATCATCATACGCGAGCCCTGCGGGGAAGTCCGCCCCGGCGAACATGAAGCCACTATCCTGGACGTGGTCTACAACGGCCCAGACACCGACCTCTCGCTGCAACTCCAGGCGGGCGGCCTCCGGCTACAGGTCTGCTGCCTGAACGCCAACACGCGCGCGACCGATCGTCAGCCCGGCCAGCGACTTATCGTCACTCAGTTGCCGCCGGAAAGCCTGATCGTTCTCGAAGACTGATGCCCCGCCGCACTCGCTCCATTCAAGTTCACCGCGGCGAGGCGGTCAGCGCCCGCCAGCGGGTCTTGCGCATCCTTGGCGCGGCAGGCCCGGCCGGCCTGTGGCTTCTTGTTTTCTTCCTCATCCCGCTCCTCCTTATCGTGGGCGTCAGCTTCCAGTCCCGAGGCGAACATGGGACCGTGGAGACGCCGTGGACTTTCGAAGCTTACCGCCGGCTGGCGGGCTTCGGGTTGCTGGGATTCGACCCGCTCTACCCGATCATCCTCGCCCGGAGCCTCGCGCTTGGGGCGGGCACGGCGTTGCTTTGCGTACTGGGCGCACTGCCGCTGGCCTTCTTCATCGCCGGCCTGCGGCCGAAGTGGAAGACCGCGGCGCTGACGCTCGTCATCATCCCGCTTTGGACAAACCTCCTCATCCGCACTTACGCCTGGCAGCTTCTGCTGGCTCCGGAAGGGGTTCTCTCCCGCTCGGCCGCCGCGCTCGGATTTATCGAAACGGGCGCGGGCCTCTATCCGGGCGTGGCTGCGGTCTATTTGTGCATGGTTTGCGATTACCTTCCATTCATGGTCCTGCCGCTTTACGCGTCGGTCGAGAAACTCGACTGGACCATGGCCGAAGCCGCCATGGACCTCGGCGCCAACCGCTGGAACGTTTTCCGCCACGCCGTCCTGCCGCAGATTAGGCCCGGCCTCGTCGCCGGAAGCCTCCTGGTGTTTCTGCCCGCGACAGGACAGTTCGTGATCCCCGATCTGCTCGGCGGGGCGAAAACTTCCATGATCGGCAACGCCATCCAGCAGCAATTCCTGGCCAGCGGCGACTGGCCGTTCGGTTCGGCCATCGCCGTCGTCAGCCTGGGCGTTGTGATGCTGGGCCTTTGGGCCTTCTCCCGGCAATCTCGCGAAAAGGAGGAGGTCGAATTGCTGTGAAGCGCAATTCTCTTCTGCTCCGCGCGGCGGCCCTGGCGCTCTTCATTTTTCTGTACGCGCCGATCGTGGCGGTCGTGGTTTTCTCGTTCAACGAAGCCAGGTTTGGAACGGGATGGAAGGGCTTCACGCTCGAATGGTACGCGGCGCTTCCCGACAATCACGTTGCCCTCGCCGCGGCCTGGAACACGTTCCTGTTGGCGCTGTGCAGCACCGCCATTGCCACGTTCCTCGGGACCCTGCTCGGCTACGCCCTGCGCCGCTACGAATTCCCCGGTCGCCGCCTCCTCGGCCGGCTGCTGCACGTGCCGGTGTTCGTACCGGACATCATCATGGCCGTTTCGCTGCTGATCTTTTTCGGGCTGGTGCGCAAGTGGTGCGGC
>CAZZAQ010000475.1:2693-4487 GCA_964652165.1 uncultured Bifidobacterium sp. | reverse complement strand
CCGTACGGATTGTGGTCGCGGCCCAGCTTGCTCTTGCCGGAGTCGCCCAGTTCGACGGTCGGCGTGCGGCCGAATTCGCCGCCCCAAATCACCAGCGTGTCCTCCAGCATGCCGCGCTGGCGGAGGTCTTCGAGCAGCGCGCCGATGGGCTGGTCGATCTCGCGGGCCAGCTTGCGGTGGTTGGCCTCGATGTTGTCGTGATTGTCCCACGGCTGCCCGGCGCCGTGCCAGAGCTGCACAAAGCGCACGCCCCGTTCGAGCAGCCGGCGGGCGATGAGCGTCTGCCGGGCGTGAACGCCGGCGCCGTACATCTCCCGGATGTGCCGCGGCTCGCGGCTGATGTCGAACGCGTCGGCTGCCTCCATCTGCATCCGGTAGGCCAGCTCGAAGGATTGCATGCGCGCCTCCAGCCGCGACTCGTTGGCGCGGCGCTGTTGGTGCTCGGTGTTCAGCCGGCGAAGCAAATCGAGCTGCCTGCGCTGGTCAGCCAGCGAGGCGTGGCGGCTCTGGACGTTTTCGATGAGCTTCTCAATCGCCGTGTGCTGCGTGTCGATGAACGTCCCCTGGTAGGCGCCCGGCAGGAAACCGGACTGCCAGTTCTCCGCATCCTTGATGGGATAGCCGCCGGGACACATCGCGACGAAGCCGGGCAGGTTCTGGTTCTCGGCGCCCAGACCGTAAGTGACCCATGAGCCGAGGCTGGGGCGCGTCATCTGAGCGTTGCCGCAATTCATCAGCATTAGCGACGGCTCGTGGTTCGGCAGGTCGGCTTGCATCGAACGGATGACGCACAAGTCGTCGGCGCTCCGGGCAACCCGCGGGAATAGTTCGCTGATTTCCAGCCCGCTCCGCCCGTGGGACTGGAACTTGAATGGCGACCCAAACGCCGCGCCGGTCTTGCGCTCGGTTTGAAGGTTGGGCGAGGGGAGCGCCTTGCCGTCGTATTTCGTCAGCGCCGGTTTCGGATCGAAGGTGTCCACGGCCGAAGGGCCGCCATTGAGGAAAAAGTGGACGACGCGCCTGGCCCGCCCCGGGAACTGCGCGGCGCGCGGGGCCAGAGGATTCAGCAGTTCGGCGGCTTCGCCCCGGCCGGCCAGCGTTGCGAACGCCAGTCCGCCCAGACCCATCCCGCACCGGCGTAGAAAATCCCGGCGGGTTAGAAACAGGTCATCCAGGCGTGGCGCGTGGTGCGACATGATTGACGGCTGTCAATAGTAGGCCCGGCGCGGGCCGCAGGCAATGCGCATGTCGCCGAAAAATTGGACGGGCCTGATTACCCCGGCGCGACGACAACGTAGGGCAAGCGTCCCGCGTGGAATCGTTTCGTGTAGCTGCAACCGTGAGGTCGCGGGTCGAACGTTGAAAGTCGGGCGTCAGAATCGACTGCGTTCCAGCATTACCAGCCACACCGCGACCTCACGGTCGCAGCTACGTTAAACACGCACGCGCCCGCACTACGACCCGGACTCGAACAGGCGCCGCGCCTCGGCGACATCGCGCTGGATCTGGTCCTGCAGCGCGTCGAGAGACTCCAGCCGGCGCTCGTCGCGCAGCTTTCTTACCAATGCCAACTCCAGTTCCTGGCCGTAGAGGTCCCCTTCGAAGTCGAGCAAGTGCGCTTCGACACGGGGTGCCGTCGGCCCGTGCTCGCGGGTCGGGCGCAGGCCGATGTTGACCGCCGCGCGCAACGAACGGCCGCCCGTGAAGGCGTGCGCGACATAAACGCCGTGGGGCGGAATCACCAGTCCGGTGACATCCATGTTGGCCGTTGGAAAACCGAGTTTCCGGCCGACC
>CAZZAQ010000475.1:0-2664 GCA_964652165.1 uncultured Bifidobacterium sp. | reverse complement strand
ACTGCGTCCGAGCATCTGGCTGGCGGCGTCGAGTTGGCCTTGCCCAATGGCCTCGCGGATGCGTGTGCTGCTGACCGTCCGGCCGTCGAGCGCGACCGCAGCGAGGCCGTGAACGGCGAAGCGAAGTTGCTCCCCGAGCTTTCGAAGCAAGCCGACGTCGCCACTGCGCTTGTGGCCGAAGGTGAACTCGCTTCCGACGCACACGCTGCGTAGTTGGCTGAAGTCTCGTGCCAGGGTGCGCACGAATTCTTCTCCCGTCTGCCGGCTGAACGCCTCGTCGAAGCGAATCACCCAGGTGGCATCCGCGCCGAGGGACTCGATGGCCCGCAGCTTTTGAGGCAGCGAATAAATCAGCGGCGGGACGCGCGCCGGGGCCACGATGATGTTTGGGTGCCGGTCAAACGTCACGGCCACCGCGAGCGCCTCGTACTGTTGGGCGTCCGCGACTGTCTGCCGGATGACCTGCTGGTGCCCCAAATGCACGCCGTCGAACACGCCGATGGCCACGCAGACTCTGCGGCCGGAGGCGGCGAGATCGGGGGCGTGGTGGAGGATTCTCATCCGGGAGGGTTGGGGTTTTCAAGGTCGGGGACGTAAAACGTAAAACGTAAAACGTAAAACGTAAATGGAGCCATGGGGAACAAGCGCATGAGGCCGGCCGGATGCTTTTTACGTTTCACGTTTCACGTTTTACGGCTTGCCCGCCCATTGCCTCACGCCGCGAGTCGCAGGATCGGAATTACCCGCTGTTCCAGTTCCGCCCGGCTCATCTTCAACAGTTGTTCGAACTCGACTGCGTCCGACACGTCGAAACGGCCGGAGACCACGCGGCGCAACGTGGCCAGATGGGCGCCGCAGCCCAGCTTCTGGCCGAGGTCGTGCACGAGTGAGCGGACGTACGTACCCTTGGTGCAGGCCACGCGGAACGCGGCGTACGGTTCCTCGTATGCGGCGAAACGGAAGTTGTAGATGTGGATGAGCCGCGGCTCGCGCGGCACCTCGATGCCTTTGCGGGCCAGCTTGTACAGCGGCACGCCGTCCTTCTTCACCGCAGACACCATGGGCGGGGTCTGCATCTGATCGCCGAGGAACGATTCGGCCGCCGCGTTCAACTTCTCCACGTCGAGCGGGGGCACGGGCGCGGCGCCAGTCACTTCGCCGTCGGCGTCATAACTGTGGGTCGTCTCGCCCAGGCGCATCCAGCCGGCGTACACTTTGTCGTCGGCCATGAGCTTCTCGGACAATTTGGTCCCACGGCCCAGCAGCAGGATGAGCAGCCCGGTCGCAGCCGGATCGAGGGTGCCGGCGTGGCCGACCTTCGCGATGCCGAATTGGCTGCGGACGATTTCGACGATGTCATGCGACGTGGGCCCCGCAGGTTTGTCCACGAGCAGTGCGCCGTCGAACGGATCGAACTTCAGCATACGGAGGGATACTGGGGGCAGGCTGGCAAATTGTGAAACAAAAAGGCCGGTGCCAGGCTGACGCGGACGCAGCGTAGCGCAGGCTGCCCAGCCTGCTGTATCGCGGGTTGCCAACCCGCGAACCTTCGAAACGAATCGACCGTTGATTGGCAAGGACGGCGTTCGCCGACTGGCAGTCGGCGAAACAGCAGACAGGGCTGTCTGCGCTACCCGTACCGCGCGCCGGTGAAGGGGACTAAAGTCTCCCGCGGGGAGACCAAGGTCCCGTGGTGCGCGTCGTGCGCTGTTCGATAGAAGATGGCGCATGAGACGCGAACGTGTCGAACCCAGTGGCCGCCGCGGGAAGCGCGGCGAGCCACGGATGCCGAAGGGCCGTAGCCGCCGACGTGAGGAAGCGCAATCGAATGGGCGCACTCAGTGTCCGCCTCCTCACGTCGGCGGCTACTCGGTTTTCGTTGCGGCGGCGCCGTTGGAGCTTCTGTGTGCCGGCACGCTCGCAGCCGGGCGTCGTGTGACGTCCGGATCCTTTCCTGAATTCCCAACACTCCACACTCCCAACCTCCACATCACACCTCAATGAACATGAAATCCGTCCTTGCTTCGCTAATCATCGCCGGCTCACTGGCCTTCGCTCCGCGCGGGCAGGCCGGCACGCACACCTGGACCGGCGCCGCGGCCAATGGCTTCTGGAGCACGCCCAGCAACTGGGAGGGGAGCGATCCGCCCTTCGCTTACGAAACGCCGCTGCACGTGGTCTTCCCCGCGAGCGCCATCAAGCGAACCACCACGAACAACATTGCCAACATCACCCTCAGTTCCATCAGCTTCTCCGGCGCGGCCTACACCCTCGCCGCGTACGGACTGGGGACGAATGTGACGTTCGACAGCTCGGTCGGCCAGTCCTATTGGAATGTTCGCGCGTACAGCGGCGCCGGGCACACGATTCACTATTCGATGAACCTGGCGCTCGATGGGAACCTTGAGTTCAACATCTCGACGAACGCCAATGTGATCGTCCGCTCCCGTCTCAGCGCCGCCACGCCGAACAGCGGCCTCCACAAGGACGGTTCCGGCTCGGTCTACCTGGACCCCATTGAGGACAACACCTTCGACGGCGCCACCACCATCGTGGACGGAACACTCCGGCTCGAAGGCAGCCATGTCGGATTCGGCGGCTTCACCGTGACCGACGTGACCGTGCCTGGCGCGCTCAGCATCGGAGGCAACAGCCTGTCGCAAC
>CAZZAQ010000474.1:1626-4487 GCA_964652165.1 uncultured Bifidobacterium sp. | reverse complement strand
GGCAGCGTTCAAACCTTCTTGAGCTTCCACCGGCCGCGCTTGAACATCACCGCGCCGACCACGGCATACGTCGACCACGCAATCATGATGGCGGCGAAGAGGCCAGCCGGACCCCGTTGGAGCCAGTGCGCCAACCCGTAGGCCAAAGGCAGTTGCCAGAGCCAGAAGCAGAACAGGTTGATGACCGTCGGCGTCCAGACTTCGCCCGCCCCGTTGAAGGCCTGGGAGAGCAGGGCAGCGGTGAGGGGTGAGAACGCGCCGGAGATTGCCCCCTGCAAGAAACTGAGATGCGCCCGCCCGTCGCCGGCACGATTCTCCTGGCTTGTCAACACGGGCGCCGGTTCCTATAAGGCCCCCACAGTGCAATTGAATCCAGTGATCGCTCAGGAGCCCCCCTCCGGCTCCGGCCGCTTGCTGCCATGCTAGCCCGTCGTGTCATTCCGTGCCTGGATGTCCACGCCGGGCAGGTGACCCGCGGCGTGCAATTCGGCCGCGCCGAGGCCGGCGGCCTTCGCAACGTCGGCGACCCCGTCGAACTGGCGATCCGCTACAACGAACAGGGCGCCGATGAGATGGTCTTTTTCGACATCACGGCCAGCGCCCACGGCCGGGCGACCCTCGTGGACGTCATCCAGCGCACCGCGGACCAATGCTTCATGCCGCTGACCGTCGGCGGGGGCATTCGCTCCGTCGAGGACATGCAGACGATGCTCCGGGCCGGCGCGGACAAGGTGAGCATCAATTCCTCCGCGCTGGCCACGCCCGATCTCATCCGCGCCGGCGCGGAAAAGTTCGGCAGCCAGTGCATTGTCGTTTCCATCGATGCCAAGAAGACGGCGCCGGACCGTTGGGAGGTCTTTTCACTCGGCGGCCGAAACGCCACCGGCCTCGAAGCGGTCGAATGGGCCACGCGCGCCGTGTCTCTCGGCGCGGGAGAAATCGTGCTCAACAGCATCGATGCCGACGGCACGAAAGCCGGGTTCGATCTGGTCATCACCCGGCGGATCAGCGAAGCCGTCCCGGTGCCTGTCGTCGCCAGCGGTGGAGCGGGCAGCCTCCAGCACATGGCCGAGGTGCTTCTCGAAGGCAAGGCCGACGCCGTTCTCGCCGCGAGTATCTTCCATTTCGGCGAATATACAGTTGGCGACGTGAAGCGGTTTCTCGCGGCGCGGGGGATTCCGGTGCGGAAGTAACGGAGGGGCGGGAAGTAATCAGTAATCAGTAATCAGTGTTCAGTAATCAGTGTTCAGTAATCAGTAGTCGCCGGGTCCGACAGCGATCTGATTCCCGCAGTCTGAAAACTGATTACTGATTACTGATTACTGAATCTCGCTTCCGCTGCGTGCATGACCGAGGCACGAACGAGGTCGCTCCCTGCTCCACTTCACCGCGCCGCCGTCTTCTTCGCTTCGCCGATGCACCAAAGATGCTTGTAAGTGCGAATGAAAATGTCGCCGCCCGAGGGGGCGACGGAGGCGTTGCACATCTCGTTGCCGAGCGAGTTGGCGCCGAGTTGCTCGAATTTTGGACTGGCCCGCAGCACGGCGCAGTCGCCGCTTTGGTTCAGGAGGTAGATGCGGTCGCCGGCGAGCACCATCGAAGACCACGAATCGCCTTTGGGTCCGGCCGTCTTCACGCGCTCGCTCCAAAGGGTCTTGCCCGTCTTGAGGTCCATGCACTCGACGACGCCGCCGGAAGTGTGGACATAAATATGGCCGTCGCGGATGACGCCGGAGCCGATGCCGCCTTTGCCGCGGACGATTTGCCAGAGCCGGTGCGATCGCGTGACGTCGCCCTGGCCGCCGGTCTTGCACGCGATGCTGTTGCCGAAAAAGCCGCCCATCGCGACCACGACGCCATCCGCTTGGATGGGTGAGGAGTAAATGAGCGGATTCAATCCGTCGCAGTTCCAGAGTTCCTTGCCATTGCTGGGATCGAACGCGCGCAGGTAGCGCGGAAAGCTCATAACCAGTTCCTGCCGGCCGCCGGCGTTCACGAGGATCGGCGTGCTGTAGGTGCATACGATGCCCGGTTCGCGCCCTTTGAAACCATCGGTCCGCTGACCCACTTCGATGGCCGGTTCGGTGTACTCCCAAATCGTCTTGCCGCTTTTTTTGTCGAGTCCGAGCAACCGCGCGCCTTTGCCGGGACCGAAGTAGAGAATGCAGACCTCGCCGTGCAGCACGGGCGACGAACCGCTGCCCCATTCGAAGTCCTGCTTTCCAAGTTCGCGCTTCCAGACTTCATTCCCCTCGAAGTCGTAACAAAACACCCCGGCCGAGCCGTGACAGACGATGACCCGCTGGCCATCGGTCGCGGGGGATGCGGAGCAGAACGGATTGTCGTCGTGCGTTTCCTCCTTCGCGGCGTAGGTCACGGACTTTTGCCATAGCAACTTGCCGTCAGCGCGGGCCAGGCACATCAGCGTTCGCTGGTGCTCCGCCTCGATCGCTTGCGTGACGAAAACTTTGTCGCCCCAGACCGCCGGAGTGGAGTTGCCCCGATCGGGCAGCGGCGTTTTCCAGCGGACGTTTTCGGTCCGGCTCCAGCGCGTGGGAAGGTCCTTCTCAGTGCACGTCCCTTGCCCATCCGCCCCGCGCCACCCCGGCCAGTTGGCGGCATTGGCGGCAAGGCAGGTGGCCAGAACGGCGGACGTGGCAGCAAATCGAACAGCGTGGAATTTCATGGCCGAAAAGTAGCCGGGCCGCCGAAGCGACACAAGTCTGGCGCGCCATTGTGCTGCGGGCCCAGGTCGACACGGGCACCAACGCTCTTGTGAAGCAGCACGGCTGTGGCGAAGCCAGGATGCGGCGGATGACTGTGTTCCCGCAGAGTGAAAGCCACGCCGTGACGGTAGCGCA
>CAZZAQ010000474.1:619-1616 GCA_964652165.1 uncultured Bifidobacterium sp. | reverse complement strand
GTTGGCAACCCGCGAAACAGCAGGCTCGGCAGCCTGCGCTACGTCAGTGGTGGTGCGGCGCAGCTTTGAATCAGCGGGAAGTCTCAGGCCGGTTATGGCAACAGACTTACGCAAACCAGTTCCCTCGCATCCCGCAGGAAGAGCTTTCCGTCCGCGTAGGCGGGATTGCACCAGGTCCGGCCGCAAACCTGCGCCCGCGCAATCTCGCGGAACTCCTTCGGGTCCGCAGCGACGAGCACAAGCTGGCCGCCGTCGGTGAGCACGAGCAAATTCTGGCCCGCCACGAGGAAGGATGCGTGAGCCTTCGTCGCGTCGGCGACTGTGAACCCGGGCTGCGACCAGGCGAGCTTGCCGGTCCCGGCGTCGACGCAGATCAGGTTTTTCGCCGGGCCGAGGCCGTAAAGGTGCCGGCCGGCGGCGACCGGACTTGCGAAGTTGATCGCGGCTTCCTTGCTTGTCCAGAGACGTTGTACCTTCTGACCCGAGCCGTGGGACGTCACTTGCACGGCCGTCAGTCCCCACTCGTGCGACGAGACGAACACGGTGTCGCCAAGGACGGTCGGTGTGGTGACGTGGCGCGAGAAAGTCGTCGTCAACGGGACGCGCCACAGTTCCGTGCCGTCGCGCGTGTCGACCCCGATCAATCCGATGCAGGTAAATGCGACGACCTGCTTCCGGCCGGCGAGCGTCGCGAGGACAGGCGGCGCGTAGGCCGCCGGGTCATTTCCCGACTTCCACACAACCCGGCCGCGGACCTTATCGAGGCAAACAATGCCCGCGCTGTTCGTTCCGCCGGCCAGCGTGATCAAATGATCGCCGTCGACGACGGGCGAACCGTTGTAGCCGTGTCGCGCCGCCCCTTGCGCCTGGCCTTTTTCGCCGATGAAACTCGCCCCAAAGTCGGCCACGTAATTCACGCGCCAAAGTTCCGCGCCATCACCCGCGCCGAAACATTTCAGCTCGCCCCGGCACGTTTGCGCGTAAAGCCGGCCATCAT
>CAZZAQ010000474.1:0-609 GCA_964652165.1 uncultured Bifidobacterium sp. | reverse complement strand
GTTTGGGCGTCCTTGGAAGCCTCGTCCAGCGTCTTGCGCCACAATTCGTGGCCCGTCCCGGCTTCCAGCGCGTGAACGGTTTCCTTCCCCGCCAGATTGTCGATGTGGAAGACCTTCCCATCCGCGACGATTGGGGAGGCGAGGCTGTCGCCAGCTCTCACGCGCCAGAGCAGTTTCGGTTCGGCGGGAAGCGTCCTCGGCACCGCCCAGGCTTCCGGAATGTGCCCCGTGCGCGCCGGGCCGCGCCACTGCGGCCAGTCCGCGGCGAAGGAGCCTTGGGCAAGTAAGAATAGAAAGGCGAAGACCCGAACGGTGACGGACATCATGCGCGCGAATTGATCGCGCAAACGAAGTCAGCGTCAAGGCCGGAGCGGCGGTGGAAGGAAGCTCGTGTCGGTCGACGAGGCCGCCGGTGGAAGGACGCGGTTCCACCGTTCCGTGTTCGATTTGACGGCGCAAGGGATTTCAAATCCCACCTCGTCCAGCCACTCCAAAGGGAGCGGTACGCGGGTCGGCGGTTTCGGCGTAAAGTCAGTCATGATGTTGGTGCGCTCGGCCGGTTCGTGGCCGATGGGGCCCGGGGGTGTCACTCCCGGCCGCCCCGCTCCT
>CAZZAQ010000473.1:0-4494 GCA_964652165.1 uncultured Bifidobacterium sp. | reverse complement strand
CGGCGCTTTGGCTACAGGCCAACCCTTGGCCACACGAGTCAAAGCGGCGTCGCGCTGCGCCAGCCGCCGCAGTCCACAATCACGGGCGGCAAGACGCAACTTGTCGTCCATCCCACGGACTCCTCAGTGGATGCGCCCCTTTCCACGCTCCGGTGCAGTTTCACTTGTCGGAATTTCCTTTTGCCCGTAGTGGCGGCCCTCGTTAGCTTGGCTGAAATGACTCCGTCCGGAATTGTGGTTTCCGCGCTCGCGCTGATGATCCTTCCCTGCGCCAGTCTGGCTGCCGGGCGCACCACCGTTTCGATCGTGGGCGAGGAGTTCCACCTCAACGGCGAGCCGACATACAAGGGCCGGACCTGGAAAGGACGCAGCCTCCAGGGGCTGCTCCTGAATTCGCGCATGGTCCAGGGCATCTTCGACGACCGCAATCCGGCGACCGTCACGAACTGGGCCTACCCCGACACTGGCAAATGGGACGCGGAGCGTAATACCCGCGAATTCCTGGCCGCGATGCCCGAGTGGCGCCGGCACGGACTGCTGGCGTTCACCCTCAACCTCCAGGGCGGCTCGCCGCAGGGCTATTCGCAGAACCAGCCCTGGCACAATTCGGCCATCGAAGCCGACGGCTCTCTGCGCCCGGATTACCTCGGCCGGCTGGAACGCATTCTGAACCGGGCCGACGAACTCGGCATGGTCGTCATCCTCGGCTATTTCTACTTCGGGCAGGACCAGCGACTGACGAACGAAGCCGCCGTGCTGCGCGCCACGGACAACGCCACCGACTGGCTGCTCGGCAAGGGCTGGCGAAACGTCCTCGTCGAGATCAACAACGAGTGCAACGTCCGCTACGACCACGAACTGCTGAAGCCCAGGCGCGTCCATGAACTGATCGAGCGCGTGAAGAAGCGTTCCGCGGCGGCGGGCCGGGCGCTGCTCGTGAGCACGAGCTATGGCGGCGGGACGATTCCGCAGGAAAACGTGGTGCGGGCGTCGGACTTCCTGCTGCTGCACGGCAACGGGGTGGGCGATCCGGAGAAGATTGCCGGGATGGTTCGCCAGACGCGCGCCGTGCCGGGCTATTCGCCCAAGCCAATCCTGTTCAACGAGGACGACCACTTCGCATTCGAAATGCCGAAGAACAACTTCCTCGCCGCCGTCAGCGAGCGCGCCTCGTGGGGCTATTTCGATTTCCGCATGAAGGACGAGGGATTCGACGAGGGCTACCAGAGCGTGCCGGTGAACTGGGGCATCAGTTCGGAACGCAAGCGCGGCTTTTTCAAATTGCTGTCGGAAATCACGGGGCAAAGTCCGCGCTGACTGGGCCGCAAGATTAAACACCGAATGGAGCGCCGCAAAAAGGCGCAAAAGGCACAAGAGATGAATGTTCTTGTGCCTTTTGTGCCTTTTTGCGGCTACTTTGGCTTCAGCAAATGCACCACCAAAAACTGAACGACGCGGTGATTGCCTCTGTTGTTATGGCGACAGTGGCTGTCTGGCTTGCCGGCTCGGGCTGCGCCCGGCTGACCGAAGAGTGGCGCTTGCAAGCCGGGAGGGAAGTCCGGCGGCCTGTGACAATCACGCGCACCAATTACCACGGCTGGCCCAACAGCATCCTCATGCGTAGCGCCGGCGCCGAGGTCGTCATTGTCCCGGCCATCGGGCGCATCATGCAGTTCCAGTTCACCGGAGAGCCAGGACCGTTCTGGGAAAACCGCGCGCTCGACGGCCAGGCGCACCCGTCGCGCGCGACGAACTGGCTCAATTTCGGCGGGGACAAAACCTGGCCCGCGCCCGAAGCCGAATGGCCGAAACCGTTCGGCGGCTGGCTCCCGCCCGCGGCCTTCGACTCGATGCCCGTCGAGGCGAAGATCGAGCGGGATCAGGTGAAGCTCACTTCGCCGGTCGATCCCGAGTACGGCATCCGCATTGTGCGACGCGTGTCCCTCGGACCGCACGTGGATCAAATGTCGATTTCGACGCGCTACGAAAAAGTCTCTGGCGAACCGAAGAAAGTCGGTGTGTGGACCATCACGCAACTCCACGAGCCGGCGGCGTTGTTCGCGCCGGTGCCGGGCCCGTCGATTTTCGCGGCCGGCTTCCATCCCCTCGGCAAGGCACCTCCGCCGAGCCTGAAGCTGCTCGACACGGCGGATCCGCGGCTGCGCCTCGTTTCGCTCAGCCGCAATCCAAAGTCCGCGCACAAGATTGGACTCGAAAGCGGCAGCCTGCTCTGGGTCGGCGACAAGCAGATGCTGAAGATCGATCTGCCGCGCCTTCGGAGGGCCGAATATCCCGATGGCGGCAGCAGCGCGGAAATCTATACGAACCCCGATCCGTTGCAGTACATCGAACTGGAAATGCTCAGCCCTCTGGCCACGATGAAGCGCGGCGCGGTCATTGAATGGGCGAACATTTACACCCTCCTGCGCCGAAGCCGGAGCGCGCCCGAAGCGGAAGCGCGGGCGATTTATGAACGCTGACGATCTGAGTTAGTCCACCCGATTGATCTTGAGGTCGTTCTTCACCACCTCCCCGTCTTCGGCGGAAACAAACACCTCGCCGATGTTCGCCATCTTGTTAGGATTGTCGAGTTTGGCGGCCCAAAGTTCGACCTTCCAAACCGGCGCCTCCTCGGTGGCGCTGCGGCGCTCGAGCCGCATTTTCGATGCCTTGAGCGTGAGGTTTTTCAACACCGGCTCCTTCTTCGCGATGTCGAGCGCCTTGTCAGAGTCGATCTTCAGCTTGGCCCTGGGCATTTCCTTGTGCCCGCCTGTGATCGGTTCGAGGATGCGGGCCGGCCGCTTCACGGACGCTTTTGTGCCAGCCACGAATTTGACCTCCGTCGCCTTGGCAGTCGCGTCGGGGTCGTAATAGACGACGTACCAGATGTTGGGCACCAGCGTGCCGACGGATTTTTCCGAGCGAATCTGCACGATGCGATCCTTCGCTTCTTCGCCAACGTGGCGATTGCCCTCTTTGACGAGCGCGAGGGCGGTCGGTTCGGCGGCCCGCAGCGGCGCGGCAGATAGAAATGACGAAACGACGAGGAGACTGCCAATCCATGGACTCAATTTAGTTCTCATGCGCGCGAGGATACCGGCGGTCGCGTCGAGCGCAACGACGAAAGAGGGCGAGGTTCGTCGCGGCGTGACTGTTGAGCGTAGCTGCGACCGTGAGGTCGCAGGCTGAATTCTCATGCAGGAACGAAAACGATGACGCTGCCCATCCTTCTGCGTTCCTCTCCCGCGACCTCACGGTCGCAGCTACGCTAAAGTCGCTCCTCACGGCGATTCCGAGGCAATGCGGCGGTACGTCGCGATGGCTTGGTCGAACGCGGCGCGGGCTTCCGTGCGCTGCGGCTCGGGGATGGTTTGTGCGCGCGCGCGCCAAAGCTGCTCGATGGTCGCAATGCACCAGAGCGCGCTGTCGCGCGACGCGCGGATGGGCCGGCCACCCACCTTCACGTTCACCGGGTTCGTGTGCAGTTGAGGGAATTCCCGCAGCGCGACCCAGCAGCTCGATTGGACGGGCAGGTCGAAGCTCAGCTCGTGAATCTTCCCGTCCGCCGCAACATCCTTCGCGGCGGCCGGGCGCCCGTTGACGACCACTTCGACGAGGCGCGTGCCGCCGCGCTCGACGTCGCTCGCCGGCGGTCCGTGCATCGTGACGGTGTCCCCGATCCAGCGCCGGCCGCCGGGCGGAAAGCGCCCGCCGTGGGCCGTGGCGCGCGGCTGCTCGGCGGCGAAGGCCAACTTCGCGCGCACCGCGATTTTTCCAGGCGCCGCGAGGGCCACGTCCCCAAAGCCGGGCGCAATTCCGTTGACCGTAAATTGGACCGCGTGCGCAAAGCCGTCGCTCACGTACGAACGGCCGCGAGCGATACCCTCGCACCATTTCGAGAAGTCGAGTTTCTTCACCCGCCCCAGTTGCACGTACACGCGCCCCTGGCCGACGCGCCCGCCGCTCATGCAGGGGAAATCCGTTTCGCCGCTGACCTTGAGCGGGAACCCGCAGTTGAGCAGGTGATACCACATATTCCATTCGGCGATGCGCGGCGTGTCCATCGCGCTGATGAAGTCGCACGCCCCAAGCGCGGTGCTGACGGCAATCTCCATCGCGCCGACGCCGTTCATCTCGGGCACGGCTAGGTTCGGAAGCTGGTCAGCAGCACGATCGAGGGCGGCGGCGAGTTCCGACAGGGTGATCGCGCGGTCGTTGTCGGAGTCGATGCGCCCAAAGTCGTCCGGCAGCAAGCCGCGCGCGGCTTCGGCTGGCGTGAGGAGCGAGTCCTGGTCCGCGTCGAGCGCGGCAAGGAGGCGGCGCGCGGCGTTTTGCGAATGAATCTCCAGCCCGCTGGCCGAATGGGCGTAGCCGGCGTACCCGCCCTGCGCTTTGGCCCATCGCATCACGGGCGTGGTCCACTTGGGCCACCCTTTGGACTTCGTGCCGTCGCTGCCGGGATAAGTCTGGTCGCGAAGATTGAGCAGGCAGACG
>CAZZAQ010000472.1:0-4496 GCA_964652165.1 uncultured Bifidobacterium sp. | reverse complement strand
GCGACCTGGAGAACGCCTACAGCCCCGCCTCGCTGGTCACCGATCTGCATACCGGCATCTTTAGCGAGCTGAATGCGCCGCAGCCCGACATCAGCCTTTACCGCCGCAACCTCCAGCGGGCCTTCGTCGAGCAACTCGGCACGTTCGCCTCCAGCACCAGCACCTCTTCGGACATGCCGGCCATTGCGCGCATGAGATTGAAGGTCCTCGAGTCGGAAGCGACGCAAGCCGCCGCGCGCTGCAAGAACACGACGGTGCAGGCGCACCTGGCCGATTTGGTGGCGCGCATCGAACGGATTTTTGAGCCGAAGCCCAAGGCGAGCGAGCCGGCGTCCACGACGCTGCCAACGTTCCCGCGCCGGCGGCCGGAAGCCCAATAGCCGCGGACCGCCTGACTCCACACCGCAAAGGATGGAGTTCGAGGAAACTGGTTGGTCCTCAACCGAGGGCTGGAGTGGTGGAGTGTTGGAGTAATGGAACCCCATCACTCCATTACCCCACCACCCCATTACTCCACCGTTCAGATCGGTTCGCCCGAGGTCTGCGTCAGCGCGTGGTACTTTGCGACGAGGCTTCGGGTCGTCGATCCTGGCTTGCCGCTGCCGACGACCCGGCCGTCAATCTTAGTCACGGGGATGATTTCGGCGCCCGTGCCGGTCAGGAAGCATTCATCGGCGACATAGAGGTCGTAGCGCGTCAGGTTGGGTTCACTCACTGGGATGCCGGCGTCGCGCGCGAGATCGATGACCGTGGCGCGGGTGATGCCGTAGAGCGCGCCCGAGGAGAGGGGCGGAGTCAACATCCGGCCGTCTTTGAGGATGAAAATGTTGTCGCCAGTACATTCGGCCACGAAGCCCGCGGAGTTGAGCATGAGGGCTTCCTCGACGCCGGCCAGGTTGGCCTCGATCTTGGCCAGGATGTTGTTGAGGTAATTGAGCGACTTGATCGCCGGATTGAGCGCGTTGTTCAGGTTGCGCGTCGTCGGCACGGTGACGATGGCCATGCCCTTGTCGTAAAGTTCCTGCGGGTAGAGCTGGATCGTGTCGGCGATGATGATGACGGAGGGGTTTTTGCAGCGATTGGGGTTCAGCCCGAGCGTGCCGACGCCGCGCGTGACCACGAGGCGGATGTAACCGTCGCGCAGAGTGTTCTGGCGGCAGGTCTCGACGACGGCGCGCATCATCTCGGCGTGGCTCATCGGGATGTCCAGGAGGATGGCTTTGGCCGAGTCGTAGAGGCGGTCGATGTGTTCCTTGAGCTTGAAGACGCGGCCGTTGTAAGCGCGGATGCCCTCGAAGACACCGTCTCCGTAAAGGAGGCCGTGATCGAAAACGCTCACCTTGGCGTTCTTTTCGTCGCAGTATTGGCCGTCAACGTAGATTTTCATTGCACAAGCGCGCGGACGGTACGGTACGAGCGTAGTAGGCGCAACTGTGGAGTTGCTGGACGCTCAACTCGACAGCGACCCGGCTGGGGGCGCGGCCGGAGAGCTTTGCTTGAAGACGAGTTTGTCGGCTTCGACGCTGACTTGCACCGGCTCGCCTTCAATGAGGTTGCCCTTCAGCAATTCCTCGGCCAGCGGGTCTTCCAGGAAGCGCTCGACGGAACGGCGCATCGGACGGGCGCCGTATTGCGGGTCGTAGCCTTTTTCCACGAGGAGGTCCTTCGCTTTCTCGTCGAGGTTGAGCTTGAGTTGCTTTTTCTTGAGGCGGTCCATGACTTTGTGGATCTCCAGTTCGAGGACTTCGATCAGCTCGAGCTTGGTGAGCGGACGGAATACGATGATGTCGTCGAGACGGTTCATGAACTCGGGGCGGAAGGCGCGCTTGGCCTCCTCGAGAATCCTGTCGCGCATCCTCTCGTAGCTGGCGACGTCACTGATCGGCCCGAAGCCCAGCGAGGTGCCTTTGCGCAGGGTCTCGGCGCCGACGTTCGAGGTCATCAGGACGACGGTGTTCCGGAAATTGATCACGCGGCCGACGTTGTCAGTCAGTTTGCCCTCCTCCATGATTTGGAGCAGCATGTTCATCACGTCGGGGTGGGCCTTCTCGATTTCGTCGAAAAGCACGACCGAATACGGCCGGCGGCGCACCTGCTCG
Source organism: uncultured Bifidobacterium sp. (assembly GCA_964652165.1). Classification (GTDB taxonomy): domain Bacteria; phylum Verrucomicrobiota; class Verrucomicrobiia; order Limisphaerales; family JADJPG01; genus DASTLJ01. The sequence continues at coordinate 2,397 of CAZZAQ010000472.1, read as the reverse complement.
GTGAGTTGGCCGCCCTCCTCGTAGCCGACGTAGCCGGGGGGCGAGCCGACCATGCGGCTGGCGTTGTGGCGCTCCATGTACTCGGACATGTCGAGTTGGATGAGCGCCTTGGGGTCCCCGAACAGGCACTCGGCAAGTGATTTGGCCAGCAACGTCTTGCCGACGCCCGTGGGGCCGAGCAGCGCGAACGTGCCGATCGGACGCTTCGGATCCTTGAGGTCGGCGCGCGAGCGGCGGAGTGCCTTGCAGATGGCGCCAACAGCTTCCTTCTGGCCGACGACAATCTTGCCCATCTCCAGCTCCATTGTGAGGAGCCGCTGGGCTTCGCCCTGTTCCATCCGCTTGAGCGGGATGCCAGTCCACTTGGCCACGATGTGCAGAATGTCTTCCTCGTCCACCTTCACGCGTTTCTCTTCGCGGTTGGCTTTCCAGGCGGCGAGGATGGATTCCATCTTTTCCTTGGCGTGCTTTTCCTTGTCGCGCATGGCGGCGGCCCCCTCGAAGTCCTGCTGCTTGATGGCCTTTTCCTTTTCCGTCTTGATGCCTTCAATTTCGGCCTCGACGTCTTTCAACTCGGGCGGACGGGTCATCGCGCCGATGCGGGCGCGGCTGCCGGCTTCGTCCATGAGGTCTATCGCTTTGTCGGGCAGGAAGCGATCGGTGATGTAGCGGTCGGACATTTTGACCGCGGATTCGACGGCGGCGTCGGTAATCTCGGCCTTGTGGTGCTCCTCGTACTTCGGGCGAAGGCCCTTGAGAATGGCGATGGCGTCCTCGATGGAGGGCGCCTCCACCTTGACGCTCTGGAAACGGCGCTCCAGCGCGGCGTCCTTTTCGATGTATTTGCGATACTCGTTGAGCGTTGTCGCGCCGATGCACTGCATCTCGCCCCGGCTCAAGGCCGGCTTGATGATGTTCGAGGCGTCCATCGTCCCTTCGGCCGAGCCGGCGCCGACGATGGTGTGCAGCTCGTCGATGAACAGGATGACGTTCTTGGCGCGGCGGATCTCGTCCATCACGGCCTTGATGCGCTCCTCGAACTGGCCGCGGTACTTCGTGCCGGCGACCATGAGGGCCAGGTCGAGCGTGACGACTCGCTTGTCGCGGAGCAATTCGGGGACGTTGCCCCGGGCGATTTCCTGGGCCAGGCCCTCGACGATGGCCGTTTTGCCGACCCCCGCCTCGCCGAGCAGGACGGGATTGTTCTTCGTGCGGCGGCAGAGGATTTGGATAACGCGCTCGATCTCGGACTTGCGCCCGATGACCGGGTCCATCTCGCCTTTGCGGGCGATGTCAGTGAGGTCCCGGCCGAACGCCTTGAGCGCCGGAGTTTTCACTTCCCCCTTTTTCTCGGGGGCTTTTTCGGGCGCATCGGGAACGGCCGATTCCTCCTGTTGGCTCAAATTGGGGTCGAGTTCCTTGAGGATTTCCTGGCGTGTCTGCTCGATATCGACGTCGAGGTTCTTGAGCACGCGGGCCGCCACGCCGTCGCCTTCCCGAAGCAGGCCCAGCAGGATGTGCTCGGTGCCGACGTACGTATGGGCCAATTGCTTCGCTTCCTTGGCGGCGAGCGCCAGCACCTTTTTGACCCGGGGCGTGTAAGGGATGTTGCCGATCATTTTTTGATCGGGGCCGGTGCCGACCTGTTTCTCGACCTCCATGCGGACGGTTTCGAGGTCCAGGCCCATCTTCTGAAGCACGTTGACGGCGACGCCCTGGCCGAGCTTGATGAGGCCCAGGAGAAGGTGTTCGGTGCCGACGAAATTGTGGTTGAAACGGTCGGCTTCCTTTCGCGCCAGCGCCAGCACCTGCTGGGCGCGCGGCGTAAAGTTGTTCATGGCTTCATCGCTCATACTCATTCAATAAACGCACTTGCACGTGGATTTGTCCAGCGCGGCTTGAAGACCGCGGCCAGGACGGGAAGCGCGCGCGGCTCTGGGTGGCGCGCCGCCGCTTCGTTACCCGCTCCCATCGGAAGAACGGGCAGGCGGATTAGCAGCCAGTTTGCGCGAATTGCCTTCCGGCCGTACGTCGCCATTTTTCGACTCGACGCGGACAGATTGCGGCTTCAGGCAGAAATCTCAGCCCGATCTCACCCCGGCGGCCAGGCCATCGGCCGGCCTCCGAGGATGTGGCAGTGCAAGTGCGGCACGGATTCCCCGCCGTCCCGGCCCTGGTTCATCACGATCCGGTAACCCCTCTCGGCCAGGCCCAGCAACGCCGCGACGTGCGCCGCTTTCAGAAGCAGGTGGCCGAGCAAGGCCTGGTCGCCCGCTTCGGCGGCGCCGAGGCGCGCGATCGGCTTCTTGGGCACCAGCAGCACGTGCACGGGCGCCTGCGGGTGGATGTCGTGGAACGCCAGGACAAGGTCGCCTTCGTAGGCGATTTTCGCGGGAA
>CAZZAQ010000471.1:0-4503 GCA_964652165.1 uncultured Bifidobacterium sp. | reverse complement strand
GCCATGCGAGTAACATAGCACAATTAGTCTCATCTTGAAAGCACATTGGAATTAGAAGGGGTGGAAGCGTGCCGCAGGGAACATTTCATTCTGTGGCAAGCTCAAATAGCAAGGTTGGTTTGTGGGGTTGCGGGCCGGTCAGCCTGAAAGGCTGCAATATTCCAGCCCAGGGCAACGCCCTGGGACGGCGTATCCCCAAATCCTGGTCAGCCCTGAAGGGGCGAAATAATCCAGGCTAGCCATCGGGTTCGGCGAAGGATCTTGTTGCGCCCTTTCAGGGCTTGGTCGGGTCGGGCCGGCGATTCCCAGGGCGTTGCCCTGGGCTGGATTATTCGGCCCCGTTCGGGGCGTGCCAGAAACTGCGATCCGCCCTGTGCCGCATGTAACGGATTTAACGACGTAACTCAGGGAACTCGGTCATCTACCCGCGCCGTCATCATCAGATCGACACCGACGCGGCGCCACTCGGGCGCGCGGAGCGCCAGCGCCTCGTTGAGGCTGCGGGCGCCAGCGCCGGAGACGGCTTTGCGCGCGTCGCGGCCGCCGAGAATCTTTGGCGCGTAAAAGAACGTGACCCGCTGCGTCAGGCCGCCGAGCAGGAACGCCGCATTCACTTCGCCGCCGCCTTCGACCAGCAGGTTGGTCACGTTCTCGCCGCCCAGCTTCTTCAGCAGCCAGCGCAAGTCGACACGGTTCGCGCCGGGCGGGAGCTCGGCGTTTCGGAGCGCCGACTTCCTTGTCGGCGCGATCCAAACATTCACCCGCTTCGCCAGCGCCGCCACTCGCCGGACAGGCGCGGTTTTCGTCACCACGATGGTCGTGAGGTGGGCCGACTCGTCGCTAACAACCTGTGCCGTGAGAGGCGTGCGGCCGCGCGAGTCGAGGATAATACGGCGCAATTTTGAGCTTTGAGCTTTGAGCTTTGAACTTTCAGCTCCGCGCAACGTCAAGCTCGGGTCATCCGCCAGGATGGTATTCACGCCCACGAGGATCGCATCGGCACCCCGGCGCAGTTTCATGCCTTCGGCGCGGGCGATTTCGCCGGTGATCCACTTGGATTCGCCCGAGGCCGTGGCGATCTTCCCGTCGAGCGTCATCGCGGCCTTCACGGTGACGAACGGAGTGCGATGGACGATCCAGTGATTGAACGATTCATTGAGCCGCGTCGCCTCGTCCGCAAGCATGCCGGTGACGACCTCGATGCCCGCCCGCTTCAGGATGCGGAACCCGCGCCCGGCGTGCGCCGGGTTCGGGTCCGTCGCCGCGACGACGACGCGCGCGATGCCGGCGGCGATAATGGCGTCGGTGCAGGGTGGCGTGCGGCCGTGGGTGGAGCAAGGCTCCAGCGTCACGTAAAGCGTCGCGCCGTGCGGGTCATGGCCGCGCCGGGCGGCGTCGCGCAATGCCTCGACCTCGGCGTGCGGCCCGCCTGCGCGCCGGTGCCAGCCCCGGCCGATGACCTTGCCGCGCTTCACGAGCACGCCGCCGACCATCGGGTTGGGCGATGTGAGACCGTAGCCGCGACGGGCAAGGCGGAGAGCCAACCGCATCCGAGCAGCGTCCATGTGCTCAGTTGGTCCCATCGAACCTCAAATCTGACGGCTCATTTGCGCCGGCGCGAACGGCTGGCGCGATATTCCTCCAACGTCGCAAACTCGCCTCGAGCGACCTCGGCGGCGACGCGCGATTTGGCAGCGCGGTAGGCTCGCAGGTCCGCGTTGTCCTCCGCGGCTTCGCGCAGCCGCTCGTAGGTGGGGAAATCGAGCACCACGCCGACGCGCTGGCCGGAGGCATCGACGATGAACTGTTCCTTGCCCGCTGGCGCGATTTTCATGGGCGGACGATAGCTGATTTGGCGAAGCAGCGCAACGGCAGTTCAGCCTTCGAACAATGCCTCGGCAAACTGCTTCGCGTCGAAGAGCTGCAAGTCGTCCGGCTGTTCGCCGAGGCCGACGAATTTGATCGGCAGGCCCAGTTCCTGCTGGATGGCGACGACCATGCCGCCTTTGCTGGTGCCGTCGAGCTTGGTGACGACGAGGCCGGTGAGCCGGACGGCCTTGTGGAATTCGCGGGCCTGGTTGAGCGCGTTCATCCCGGTCGTCGCGTCGAGCACGAGCAGCGTTTCGTGGGGCGCACCGGGGAGTTTCTTGTCCATCACGCGGTGAACCTTTTGCAGCTCCTGCATCAAGTTGTGCTTGGTGTGCAGCCGGCCGGCGGTGTCCACGAGCAGCCAGGCGGCGCCTTTGGCAAGCGCCGAGGCGATGCCGTCGTGGGCGACGGAGGCGGGATCCGCGTTGGACGCGCCGGCCACGACCGGGACGTTCAGGCGTTGGCCCCAAAGTTTGATCTGCTCGACGGCGGCGGCGCGAAACGTGTCGCAGGCCGCGATCACGACGGATTGGCCGCGGGATTGAAGGAGATGGGCCAGCTTGGCCGCGGTCGTGGTCTTGCCCGTGCCGTTGACGCCGACGATCGAGACGACCGTCAGGCCGGAGGGCTGCTGACGGAGTTCCGCGCTGGCATCCGAAAGACTTTTCTCCACGGTATGCCGGGCGATTTCGATGATCTCCATGCCGGCGCGGCCCTGCGTTTCATAAGCCTTTCTGGCCTCGTCGAGGATTTGCCGCGTCACAGTGGTGCCGAGGTCAGCGGCGAGCAGCGCGGCTTCGACTTCGTCGAGCGTCGCGCCTGTGAGCTTGGGCGAGAGGGTGACAATGCGCTGGATCTCATGGACCAGCCTGGCGTGTGTTTTTTGCAGGCCGGCCTTGAATTTCTGAAACAGACCCATTGGGGATTTACGATTTACGATTTACGAATTCTGTGCGGCTGTGCCGGCCAGCATCACTCCGCTTTCGACCGCGCGTTGCAGAACCTTCTCCTTGAGCCGCTCGACGCACTCGTAGGGGACCTTGATGCTGCCGATGAGCGGCTGGCCTTTGCTCATGCCGTGGCAGTCGGAGCCGCCGGCGACGAGCAATTGAAAGCGGTCGGCGATTTCGAGATAGCGCTGCGTCAACGCCGTCGAGTGCTTGGTGTGGAAGCACTCGAGGCCGTCCATGCCCGCGTCGACCAAATCGGGAATGAGGCCGTCGTTGTGGTTCAGCCCCGGGTGCGCCATGACGGCGAGGCCGCCGGCCTGGTGGATGAGTTCGATGGCGTCCAGCGCGGACATTTTGAATTTCGGCACCCAGGCCGGCCGGCCTTTGCGCAGGAAACGCTCGAACGCCTCGTCGAGGCTCGAACACCATCCGCCCTGCACCAGCGTGCGCGCCACGTGAGGCCGGCCGGGCGAGCGGCAATTGGCCAGGGCGAACACCGCCTCGGCCTTCACCGGCACGTCCAGGCCGTTAAGCCGCGCGACCATTTCGTGGATGCGCTGCTGGCGCACCTGCTGGAACTTCGCCAGTTCCGACTGCAATCGGGCGTTCTTCGGATCGAGAAAATAGCCGAGCATGTGCAACTCGTGCCCGTCGTGCTCAGCCGTCAATTCGGTGGCGGGGACGAACTCGATCCCCCGCTCGCGGCACGCCGCCGCCATGCGTTCGCAACCCTCCATCGTGTCGTGGTCCGTGAGCGCGACCGCCTTGAACCCGCAGCGGGCCGCGTGGCCGGCGAGTTCCTCCGGCGTGTACGTTCCGTCGGAGAAGTTTGTGTGCAGATGGAGGTCGGCGTGCATGGGAAGAATTAGAAATTCAAAATGAAAAATGAAAAGGAGCTCCCGAAGTCATGCCGGCGCCGGTCAATTGCATTTTGAATTTTTCATTTTTCATTTCACCTCCCGCGCCGGCCGCAACAGTTCCTTCTTCACGCTGTCGAGGATGCCGTTGACGAAGCGTCCGCTGTCCTGGGTGCTGAACTTTTTGGCGATGTCCACCGCTTCGTTGATGCTCACAACCGGGGGGATATCGTCCCGATGCAGCATCTCATAGATCGCCAGGCGGAGAATGTTTCGGTCCACGGCGGCGATGCGCGGCAGATCCCAGTTTTTGCAGTATTTGCGGATGAGCACGTCGGACTCGTCCCGATGCGCGACGGCTCCGCGGATGAGTGGTTCGGCAAAGGCTTGCGTGGCCAATTCGTCGGCGTTGAGCGGAGGCAGTTCGGGCTTCTCGCCCCACGTCGCCTTACCCTTGTCCTCCGCGATGGCGGCAGCCCGTTGCGACTCCCAAAACTGCGCGAGCGCCTCGTCGAGGTCCTCGGGCGGGTTGAGGTCATGCTGAAACAGAAACTGGACGGCGCGTTCCCGCGCCTCACGGCGTTTGCCCATGCGACCAGCATCGCCGAGAAGCAGGCGATGAGGGAAGGGAAATCTGGATTTGGCAGGGCGTATCCTGACACTGACCCCGGACTTCTCCCCGCGACGCAGGAGTGGGGAGAGGGTCGGGGAGAGGGGCGATCACTCGACCCAACGGCCCTCCTCTCCCCGGCCCTCTCCTCCCTCGGAGGGGGGAGAGGGAGTCCGCCGGCGGCGGATGGGGGCAGTGTCAAGATGCACCCGTTGTA
>CAZZAQ010000470.1:0-4504 GCA_964652165.1 uncultured Bifidobacterium sp. | reverse complement strand
TGTAGGGCAGGCGTCTCGCCTGCCCTGGTCGCGAAGCGGCCAAACGGGGACGCGCCTTCGGCGCCGGGCAGGCGAGACGCCTGCCCTACGTTGCGGTTCACGGCCAGGCCCGGAGTGAGGGGTGAGTTCACTGCAAGTCATCATCGCGGCATCGCTTCGGCCTCCGAGTGAACCAGCCGCCGGCCTTTGCCCGCAAGCCCTCTCGAATCTTCATTGTTTCCCGCCCGCATTGCTCTAAAACAACGGGCATCCGTTCATATGCGGCGAATGTGTCACATGCCCACGTTGCTGGCGGTCCTGCTCGGCAGCGCCGCTCTGTTGCCGGCTCGCGGCGGTGACGCGCCCGCCCCCCGCTCCTGGTGGGCCATCCAGCCGCTGACCCAGCCGCCGGTTCCGGCCACGCAGCACGCAACACGCAATACGAATCCCATCGATGCTTTCATTGAGGCTCGACTCGCGGAGAAAAACCTTGCTCCAGTGCCCGAAGCCGACGCCCGCACGTTGATCCGCCGATTGTATTTCAATCTCGTCGGCCTCCCGCCCACCCCAGAGGAGGTCGCGGCCTTCGAGCGCGACTGGCAAACGGCAGCCGGCAATCGCCCATTGGCAATCGAGCCGCTCGTCGAGCGCCTCCTGGCCAGCCCCCGCCATGGCGAACGGTGGGCGCGCCATTGGATGGACGCCGTCCATTTTGCCGAGACGCACGGACACGATCAGGACCGCATCCGCACCAACGCATGGCCGTATCGGGATTACCTCATCGCCAGCTTCAACGCCGACAAACCTTACGCCCGCTTCGTCCAGGAACAAGTCGCCGGCGACGTGCTCTTCCCCGATGACCCGCAGGCCGTTGTCGCCCTCGGCCTCCTGGCCGCCGGGCCGTGGGACGAGAGTTCGCTGCGCGACATCCGCGAAGACACGCTCGACCGCCAGATCGGCCGCTACCTGGACCGCGACGACATCGTGACGACGGTGATGCAAACCTTCACCAGCGCGACCGTCCAGTGCGCCCGCTGCCATGATCACAAGTTCGATCCCATCTCGCAGCGCGACTACTACTCGCTCCAGGCCGTCTTCGCCGCGACCGACAAGGCCAACCGCCGCTACGACTCCGATCCTGCCGTGCATCAGCGGCGCCGCGAGTTGAAATCGCGCTTGGCCGCCGCCGAAAAGGGCGACCGCGCCGTTCTCCTCAGCGCAAACTCGCAACGCGCCGTGGACGACTGGGAGAAGGCTCGCGGTGGCCGCCCCGCGGAGTGGAAAACGATCGAGGCTGTAACGTTCGTCTCGACCGCCGGCGCCACGCTCACGCGCCAGCCCGACAGTTCGCTCCTCGCCAGCGGTCAACACGGCCCGACGGATGTCTACACGATCTCCGCGCCTCCTCCGCTCCGGAAGATCACGGCGGTGCGCCTGGAAGTCCTGCCCGATGACAGCCTGCCAATGCGCGGACCGGGCCGCGAACCGAACGGCAACCTGCACTTGTCCGAATTCCAGCTTCTTGTCTTCGAGCGTGGCGCCAACGCGCCCCGTCGCACCCCACTGCGAAATCCCACCGCCGACTTCAACCAGTCCGGCTGGACGATTGCCCACGCGCTCGACGGAATGGACAAGACCGCCTGGGGCATCCATCCGAACGTCGGCCAGCCCCATGTCGCGGTGTTCGAACTGGCGGAGAGCCTGTCGCCCGCCGAGGGAGCCGCGCTCACCTTCATCCTGAAACAACTTCACGGCGGCCACTGCATCGGCCGGTTGCGGCTTTCGGTGACGGACGCGGAGCCTGCCTCCCGCGCCGCGCTGCTACCCGACACGATTCCGAGTGTCCTCAAGCAACCCGCCCCACAGCGTACGGAGGAACAGCGCGCCACGCTCACGGCGTTCGTGCTGAAACAAGTTCTGGCCGCCGAACTCGCGAAGCTCCCGGCGCCCTCGCTGGCTTACGTGGGCGGCGGCGAATTCGAGCCGGACGGCAGCCTCAAGCCCGCGACGGCGCCACGGCCCGTCCACGTCCTGCACCGTGGTGAAATTACCAAGCCCCGCGAAGAGGCCCGGCCGGGCGCGCTGGCGTGTTTGGAGGCGCTGCCGGCGAACTTCACGCTTGCCGACGCCGGCGATGAAGGCGCCCGCCGCGCCGCGCTCGCCCGCTGGCTGACACACCACGACAATCCGCTCGCCTGGCGCTCGATCGTCAATCGCGTCTGGCATCATCACTTTGGTCGCGGCCTCGTCGATACGCCGAACGACTTTGGCCGCATGGGCGGTGCGCCGTCGCATCCCGAACTGCTCGACTGGCTGGCCGTGTGGTTCCGGGACGACGCGGGCGGCTCGTTGAAGAAATTGCACCGGCTCATCGTGACGAGCGCCACCTACCGAAGAGCGAGTGTTCAGTATTCAGTATCCAGTATTCAGTCTTCCATTCCTCCGACCGCCCGTTCCACTGAACACTGGAAACTGAACACTGATTACTCCTCACCCTCTGCGGGATCCGACCCGGACAACCGCCTCCTCTACCGCATGAACCGCACCCGCCTGGACGCGGAACAGGTCCGCGACGCCATCCTCCAGATATCGGACCGGCTCGACTTGCGGATGGGCGGCCCGGGCGACATGCAGTTCGATCTCCAGCCCGGCATTCACGTCACGCCGCGCGTGGACTACGGGAAATTCGACCTCGATGGCCCTGCAGGCCGCCGCCGCGGCGTCTATCGCTTCCTGTTCCGCACGCTGCCCGACCCGTGGATGGAGGCGCTCGATTGCCCCGCCGGCGACCAACTCACGCCCGCGCGCAACAACACCGTGACCGTCCAGCAGGCCCTGGCCATGTGGAACGACGCGTTCGTCGCCCGCCACGCCGAACACTTCGCCGCCCGCCTCGAACGCGAAGCCAGCGACCTCGACGAACGGATTGCCCGCGCCTTCGAGCTGGTTCTCAACCGCCCGCCGACTGCCGACGAGCGTCGCGACTTCGCCGGCTACGCCCGGCGCCACGGCCTGGCGAATTGCTGCCGCCTCCTGTTCAACAGCAACGAATTCATGTTCTTGAACTGACCTGTGAAAGCTCAAAGCTCAAAGTTCAAAGCTCAAAAGAAGCTCCAAGTGGAAAGCTCCAACCGCCAACTGCCGTTGCAGGGCGCTCCCAACTTGAATTTTGAGTCTTGGCCCCTGATCCTTCCTTTGAGCTTTGAGCTTTGAGCTTTGAGCTTTCACAGTTCTAGCCTCGTGCCGGCGCGGAGCCTGAAGCAGCAGCAAGGGCACCGGCAGGACGGCCGCGACGCAGCCTTGTTTCGACGTCGAGGAGGTGCAACCTGCATTGCGCCTCAAACGCCTCCCGCGTTTGTTGAAAGCCGTCCACGAGCCGGCGCAATGTTTTGCGGCCAGCCTCTTCGTCCCGCAAGTGGCGCAATTGCCAGTGAGCGATCCGGGCGAGCCATTCCGCCTGCTTTGCGGGCGGTTGCCCCGGCATGGCGATGAGCAGCTCGAGTTGGTCGACCGCCAGCCCGGCCCGGTCGAGTCGTTCGGCCAGCAGCCACGCGAAACGCTCCCGCGACGGCACATCGTTCGGATTCGCTTCCAACGCCGCGACAGACTTGTTGGCTTCGGCGAGGGCATCGTCTTTCGTCTGCCTGGTTTCGTCCGCGGCCGCCGCAGCGTCCAGGGGGGTGGTTCCCTTCGGCAGCGCGATTCGGCGGGGCTCGCGGCGTTGACGAAGTTCCTCGGTCGTGGTGGGGAGCCGGTTGATTCGCAGCCGCGCCATCCGATCCAGATGTGTGCCGGGGACCACCGCGCAAATCTCCTCGAGGGCGCGCCGGGCGGCCGCCGGGTCGTCCCCAAACTGAAGATGCCAGTCGGCCAGTCGGTGCATCGCGACGCCGACCTCTGACGGTGTGACGTTGGGCTGGCTGCAAAGCTCGCGCATCGTCCGCTCGGCGGCGGCCAGATCATTGAAGTGACAGGCGTACAGTTCTGCCAGCATCATCCAGCCTTGGAAATCGTCGTCGCAATCTTCCAATTGGCGAATCACTTCCCACTCGGCTTCGTCATACTTGCCGAATTTCATCTTCGCGATGGCGGCAGCGTAAATCGGGGCATTTCGCCAAACCGTCCGAAGTGGCAATGCGCCGTGGGCGATGGGCAGCAGCCAGAGCGTCGCCGCGAAGCCCGCGCACATCCAGCCGCCGAAGCGGACCAAGGCCCATGCCACCGGTAACAGGAGCACGCTCCAGGTCAGCAGCAGAACGCGCCATTGCCGCCCATTGGCCTCGGGTATCCTGACCGCGACGGACACGACGAGCCAGGCCAGGGTCATCGCCGCCCAATAGGAGGAGATGACGACCAGTCCGAGGGCGCTCGCATTGACGATGCTCGCCGCTGCATTCGGTCCGAGTCGTCCGAACAGCGACGGCACGCCGGGCAGCGCGCCCGCGCCAAGGAGCACCCAAATTGCCATGGGCACTGCCACGCCCTTGATGTACCATCTCCAAAACCAACGCTTGCCGTGGGCGCG
>CAZZAQ010000469.1:0-4514 GCA_964652165.1 uncultured Bifidobacterium sp. | reverse complement strand
GTCGCTTGCAGGACTATGCCAGCCGGGTCGGCTGGCCCACTGCGGTGCGTGTGCATGGTTGCGCCCATCGGCCATGGCAAGCCGGAATCGTGCTGGCGGACGGTCCACTTTGGTGCTGTAATCCGAGCGTTCGACAGGTGGGAAGGGACGCCTGAAGCGGCCTCACTCCGAAGCCGATGTGGCGGTCTTCACGCCATTGGACGGTACTTATGCCAGTTCCCGTAACGGATGGACAAGAACCACGCAGCGGCGAGTGGTTTTCAACCAATCACTGGTCCACTGTCTTGTCGGGGAGGGATGACGCGTCACCTCACGAGTCGTGATGGCGCTTCAATTCGATCACCTTTTCATCTGTACTTCCATCGGCGCGTCCGCCGCGGAGCGGTTGGTTGCGTTCGGTCTGACGGAAGGCGAGCCGAACGTGCATCCCGGCCAGGGCACCGCGTGCCGCCGCTTCTTCTTCCGCAACGCCTATCTGGAATTGCTTTGGGTGCGTGATCCGGGCGAGGCGCAATCGGCTTTGGTTCGCGCCACGCACCTGTGGGAACGATGGTCAGGTCGCAACACCGGCGCTTGCCCGTTCGGTCTCTGCTTCCGGCCCGCTGCGGAGCACGTCGGCGGACCTCCGTTCTCGACGTGGGACTATCGCCCGCCGTACCTGCCGCAGCCATTGAGTCTCGCCGTGGGCACGAACGCCGCCGTGCTGATTGAACCGATGCTATGCTGCCTGGCGTTTCCCAGGCGCCCCGACAGCTCTCCGCCCTCGCGACTCCAACCGTTGGATCACCCGGCCGGCCTGCGCGAAGTCACACGCGTGACATTGGCGGGCCCGTGCACGGATGGGCCTTCGCCAGCGCTGCTGGCGCTGATGCAGAGTAATCTCGTCGGCTGGCGCGAAAGCGCGGCGCCCCTGGTTGAACTTGGATTTGATGGAGAGAAGGGTGGGAGAACTTGGGATTTCCGGCCCGCATTGCCATTGGTCTTTCATTGGTGACGACCTGCAAGCGAAACACTGCGCCCATTACGAAGCAGATTTCCCGTTACTTCGCGCCCGATTCCGGTCTGAATAGAAGTGGAAGGCGCTCCGTCGAGCGAATCTTCCAAGACGGTACAACACAACTCACAGGCCAGTCGGCCTGACAGCCAGAAAGGCATTATGTATCATCAGCAACTGAGCATCAACCGCACTCGCCGCGACCGCGCGGCCCGAGGGGCACTCTTGACAGCGACCGCACTGCTGCTTGCGCTGGCCGCGCCCGCGCGCGCGGAACCGGGCAACGACAATCGCGCGCCGAACGTGCCCGCCAGCTTGCAAGTGCCCGCCGGCAACAAAGTCTCCTTCCACGCCTACGCCGTCGGTGTCCAAATCTACGGCGCGACGGCTTCGGCGACCTCCCCGACCGGTTTCGCCTGGACGTTCAGAGCTCCGGAAGCCGTGCTGTTCGACGCCGACGGCAACATGGTGGGCATCCACTACGCTTTCGCCGGACCTACCCGGCCGGCTTGGGAAAGCGAAAGCGGCAGTCGCGTGGTCGGCGCGCGCACGATGCCGCCCGTCACGGTGACCCCGGGCGCCATCCCCTGGCTGGTGCTGAGCGCCGTGCCCGCCGACACTATCGGCCCCGGCATCTTCGCGCGCACCACTTACATCCAGCGCGTCAACACGATGGGCGGCCTCGCCCCAGCCACTGCGCCCACGCAACTCGGCCAGGAAGCCCGCGTGCCTTACACGGCGGAGTACTTCTTCTTCCGTGCCACCAAGTGATCCATTCAGAACCCGCTGCTTGCCCGCCGGTTCAGACCGGCGGGCAAGCGTTTGTACGAGGAACCTTCTTTCCGCGGGGCTTTCACCCCTCCGCTCACTGCTCCGGGCGGTTCAACTCTTCCAGGATAAACTTCCGCCGCCCCACCACTTGCTCGCGGAATGATTGCACGTGCCGGCGGAACTCGGACATTGACTGGCCGCCGATTTCCGGCTCAAGCCGATGTTCCATCGCGTTTATCACCGGGTTCATTTTGTCCGGCGTGAATATCGTCTCGCACAGCTCGCGAAGGCGCGCGAGGAAACGCTTCCGGAACTCCGGGTTCGCCAGCAGCGGTCCCGAGAAATGCCCCGGCGCCCGCCACCACATCGCCCCGCCCATCGCGAAGCGGGGACTCGGCGCGCCCGGGCGCGCCCGGCGTCCGGGCGGCTGGCTGCCGTTCATGCCGAAGGTCAGCGGCATCGAATACCAATCGTAGCGCTCCGACGCTCCGTCGTACTCGCCCCAGGTTTTGTCCTCGTCCCACGGGTAAATCTCCCAGCGCCCCGTGCCGCCGGTGTCGTGGTAGGTGAAGTAGTTGTTGAAAAAGCCGTCCCAGTTCTGGATGCACATGTTCACGGCGAAGTAGTCGATGAAGTTGGTGACGTTGAAGTGCTTCTCGATGAACGCCCATTGGGCCTGCGAGTTCGTCGCCGCGTTCAGTCCTTCGATCACTTCAAGCAAATCCTCGTGCCCGTCCTGGAGATGGGTCTTCTTCTCGTGCTGCCCGATGATGCCCCGGCCGAACCAGAGCAGCTTGTAAAGGTGGCCCGAGTCGTCGCGCCCGTGTCGGGTGAGAAACGACTTGTTGACCTGCTCGAAGGCGAGCTGATAGCCGAGCGGCCGGCCGTCCATCCACAGCCGCCAATGCTCGGCGTGCGGCGCCGGCACGCCCGCCCGCCGATACAACTCGTAGGCCAGCGGCTCCGCGAGCGCGGCGCGCGGAGTCTCGAAGATGACGTTCAGCGTAGTCATGCCGAAGAAGGTCTGGTCTTTGAGCAGGCGCAGCTTGTGACCGCCCTTGCGGGGCGTCACGCGGATGAAGTCGAACGCCTTGACCTCGCCGCCACCGGGCGGCAGGTAAACGAACGCATCTTCGCCGCGCGCGGCGGAGATTCCAATCGCGCCGAACATCGCGGCGCGACGCGGATACGCCAGGCCGCGCTCGCCGCCCGCCCGGATGAGAAAGGCCAGCGGCACCCGCGCGGTGTTGGTGTTCACGAACGTCGCGTAGGACCACGCCGGCCGCACGTCGTTGGTCGATGGGACCAATCGTTCCGCGCCCGTGGCGTCCAGGGCGGCGATTCGATAGCGGACGAAGCGTCCCTCGGGCTGCCCGGGAATCGACGCTTCGTAACGACCAATCTGGGCGTCGCCTTCGGTCCGGCGCATCGCCAACCGCTGTTCCGCGCCGGCGCCGTCGTTGCCCACAACGACCCATAGCAGCGCGACGTTCGTGACGCCGTCCGCATCCGCGACGCGGGCCGACACCGACACAGCGTGGCCGGGCGCGGGCGATTCGGGAGCGCGGGAAACTTCCGTCACGATAGGCGGCAAGTTCGCCGAGTAGGAGTCGTTGGTCCGCCCTGGCGTGCCCGCGGACGCAACGATCTTCGGCAAGCTCGACGGCGCCCAATTCGCCGCGTCCGCGCCCGATGCCTTGGGGCAAATTCGTTCCAACGAAGTCGAGCCGCCATCTGCCGAGAGCGGCCACGGCGCGCGATCGGAATACTTCACCGAATCGACCACCGTGCCCCGGGCGTCCACCAATTCAAGCCGCTCGCCGCCCTGGCTGAGGCGGCCCTCGAACTGTCCAGCCACCTTCACACCGGTTCCGTATCGCTCGACAAATTCCCCGCGCTCCCGGCACACGACGACGAACCCGCCGGGCGCGACGCGCGACCCATTCGGAAAGACGAACTGAACTCCCTTCCGCAACGCCCAGCCGCTCAAGTCGGCCTCCGTCGCGTCCGCGTTGAACAACTCGACGAACTGAAGTCCCTCCCGGTCGTGCGGCGGGTGATACATGATCTCATTGATCACCACTCCCGCTCCGCGTGCCGCCCCTGCGAGCGACAAGACGAGCGTAATCACCGCCCCGCCGAAGGCCGTTGGAAGGTGCGCACTCATCTCGGTTGCACTGATTATCGCAAACCCGTACGCCACGCCAGCCGTTAAACGACGCATTTTGGCGCCGAGACCGTGATGGGGCGGTATCAGGATGGCCGTTCCATGAACTTCAATGCAGTGTAGGCGGCTCGCCTGCCTGCACTGGGAGCGCCGGCATCCTGCCGGCGAGCTTCTCGACTCACAGCCAAGCCACTCGCCGGCAGGATGCCGGCGCTCCCAGCGGGACGGTTCATGTCCCCGATGCGCGGCCGAGCAACTGATAGCTCAACACGGCGCCCTTGCCTTTGACGCGAATGACGCGGCCGGGCTTGAACGAGTAGCGATGGCGCAAACGGGAGTATGTCGAAGCGGTGACGAGGATGCCGCCCGGCGGCGCGTGGGATTCCATGCGGTTGGCGACGTTGACCGTGTCGCCCCACAGGTCGTAGGCGAATTTCTTCGTGCCGATGACTCCCGCGATGACCGGCCCGGTGTTGAAGCCAATCCTCATGCGAAATGGCTGGCCCTCAGAGGCGACGAAACGGGTGACCTCGCGCTGCATCGCCAGCGCCATTTCCGCCACAGCCTCGGCGTGGTCGTCGC
>CAZZAQ010000468.1:0-4527 GCA_964652165.1 uncultured Bifidobacterium sp. | reverse complement strand
AACGCGACGCGGCTGTTCTTCCGCCGGGGGAGAATTCTCCCAAGCCAATCTTCGCGCAATGAACCGCTGAACCGTGGTAGGGACGCGCTGCCGCGCGTCCAGGCCGACCGGCAGGTCGGCCCTACCGCGTTCATGGAAAGAGGCGGCCGGCCGGCTGGCTGGCGCGTGTTCCACCGGGAGGCGATGAGCAGTTTTTGCTACCTGCTCTCCGGCGGCTTCAGCAAGCCGGCGCTGTATCCGGGGCGCTGGCTGCCTGGGCTTCAGCGGCTCGACACGGTCTTGTCCCGGTGGCCCCGGCTCTTTGGCGCCCGGTGCCTGGTGGGACTGCAACCAGAGACGCACTACCATTGAATTTAGCGAAGGAGTACCCGCCGATGGCGCCATTCTCACTCTTACTCCTACTCTTACTCATAATCTTAATCCATTCAGGAGGTTGGAGAGTAAGAGTAAGAGTAGGAGTAAGAGTAAGAACCTGCTTCGCACGCTTGATTCAACGGCAATCGACCGGAGGCGAGTGCCGGCTGAGCCCGGGTTCCGACTCGCCGCGCAACTTTCTGGCGGGACGGTGTTCCATTCACTACAACCGCGGGCGCAGCTTGACATCGTCCGGGGCGCGGCCTTCAGGCCGCTTCATCGTGCGGACGGCGAGAGCGAATCCTTCGGCCTTTGGACAGGCGAACGGTGAAGCGGCGTGAACGCCGCGCTCCTGTGCACGCGGGTCCACGAAGCGTGGCCAAAATGTGCCCCACAGCCGCCGGCCGGCGCTTTTGAAATTGCCTTCGGCCGGCCCGCCGCGTAGATTCCGGCGATAGATGAATTCAAACGAAAATCGAGTCCTTATGCGTCCGCCAATTTCCCGCCGAGCCGGCTTCACGCTGATCGAAATCATGATCGTCGTGGCCATCATCGCGCTGCTGGCGGCGGTGGCCATCCCGAATCTCGCCAAGGCCCGGAAGTCGGCCCAACGCACCGCCTGCATCAACAACCTCAAGACCATCGAGGGCGCCAAGAGCATCTGGGCCCTCGAAAACAAAAAGGGCGATGCCGACGTTCCGACCGACGCTGACCTGTTCGGTGCCAACAGTCAGATCGCCAAGAAACCCGATTGCCCCGGCAACGGCACCTACACCATTGGCGCCGTCAGCGAAAAACCGACTTGCTCGAACCCCGACCACGCGCTGCCCTGAGGCGGACACAGGACCTTTTCTACGCCTCGAAATCCTGAGGGTTTCGCGGGCACCCGTGGACACTGCCTCCGCACCTCTCCCGCTCCTAGACGCAGCAGCGGGGAGAACTTCCGTGAACCGGAGCGCCGAGTTCCGTGTCTGTTTAGCGTCCCGCGAGGGACGTTTTGAAAATAGCCCAGCGATTCATCGCTGGGTTATGGAGAGTCGGACTTAGGAGTCCCGCAGGGACGGCAGAGCGAGGCGTTCTGCCGTCCCTGCGGGACTTGAGGGGCTGGCGGGTCGAATGCCCAGCGATGAATTGCTGGGCTGCTTTCGGGCGTCCTCCCGGACGCTAACATGGCATGCGATGGCGACACTTCATTTTCATTGTAGCAGTCATCGGAATTGCCGCTGTCATCGTGGTCCGCATAGCATTGGATCCGTTACGGCAGTCGGACGCAAAGCTCCGAGCATGGCTGCTGAACAAGACGCCTCTCGGTGCCAGTTCCAACGAAGTGCTCATGAGTGTTAAGATGCATGGCTGGTACACCGATGGATACAAGAGTACGCTGCCACGCCCCGCTACCGATCCATTTATTGCCGGAGAGCTGGGAGGCTACCAAGGCATTCCATGGTACACGTTCGTTTCCGCGTTCTGGGAGTTCGACTCCAGCAATCGGCTTGCAGATATTCGAATCCGGAGGGTTGTGGATTCGCCATGAGAGGTACGCCAAGCGAACGCGCTGGCTGACACTCCAATACTCCACTCCCCCATTCCCCCCTTGTCATCGCTTGCCGCCGGGCCTACCGTCCGCGCCCTGGCGTTTCAAAATCGCAACTCGTAAATCGTAAATCGCAAATCCCATGAGCCTTCTCATCGTTGGCAGCACGGCGCTCGATTCGATCAAGACGCCCGCCGCCGAAAACCCGCGCCTGCTGGGCGGCTCGGCCAGCCACGCGGCGGTGGCGGCAAGCTACTTCGCCCCCGTGAAGCTGGTCGGCGTGGTGGGCGAGGATTTTCCGAAGAAGTACATCGCGCTGTACCGCAAGCACGGCGTCGACCTCACCGGGCTTCAAGTCGAGCCGGGCAAGACGTTTCATTGGTCGGGCGAATACGAGGTGAACATGAACAACCGGCGCACGCTGCTGACGGAGCTGGGCGTGTTCGAGCGGTTCACCCCGCACCTGCCGGCGGCCTGCAAGCAAATCCCCTTCGTGCTCCTGGCCAACATCGCCCCGGCGCTCCAGCATCACGTGCTGGACCAGATGTCGCTCGCGAAATTCGTGATGGCAGACACGATGGATCTCTGGCTGAACATCGCGCTCGACGAACTGTTGCGCCTGCTCCGGCGGGTGGACGGCTTCGCGCTCAACGACAGCGAGGCGCACCAACTCACGAAGGAGGACAACGTCTTCGCGGCGATGCGCAAAATTCACAAACTGGGGCCCAAATACGTCATCATCAAGAAAGGCTCCCACGGCTCGATCCTGTCCGGGCCGCAGGGCTTTTTCCTTTGCCCCGCTTATCCATTGCGCAAGGTCGTGGACCCGACGGGCGCGGGCGACAGCTTCGTGGGCGGGCTGATGGGGTATCTCTCGACGGCGCGCGGGGGCATCGACGCGAACTTCCGGCGGGCGATGGTGCACGGCAGCGTGGTGGCCAGTTTTTGTTGCGAGGGCTTCGGCCTGACGCGCACGACCCGCGCGACGAAGGCGGACATCGCGCGGCGCGTGAAGGAACTGGAGGCGTTGACGAGGTTCTGAACCAGGGCCCGTAGCGCAGACAGCCTTGTCTGCTGTTTCGCCGACTGCCAGTCGGCGGACATCGTGCCTGCCAACGAACGGCCCTTCCGGTTTGTAGATTCGCGGGTTGGCAACCCGCGAAACAGCAGGCTGGGCAGCCTGTGCTACGCAGCCAACCGCATGATAATCGCCGGCTACTTCTTGCTACGCCGCCAGAGATCGAAGTGATACAAGGCGACGACCACGAGGGGGTGTTTGATGCGGCCCTCGGTTACGAGCGCCTGCACTTCGTCCACCGGCACCAGGCGGGTCAGCATATCCTCGCCGCTATCCCATTCGACGGCGTGTTGGAGCGAGCAGTGCTCGATGAGCACGGTGTGGCAGGTGTTGCTCATGATGGCGGGATTGGCGAACACGTCGGCCAGCCGGCGCGCGTTCTGGCCCGCGTAGCCGGTTTCCTCGCGCAACTCGCGCACGGCGGTCTCGACGGGGGAAGCCTCGGACTTGTCCATGATGCCGCCGGGAATTTCGAGTTCGACGGTGTTCGATCCGTGGCGGAATTGCTCGACCATCACCAACTCGTATTGTGGAGTGACGGCAAGCACGTTTACCCAGTCCACGCAGTCGATGATGTAGAAGTCGTGCCGCTGGCCGGTGCGCGGGGAGATTTTCTCGTCCGAGCGGACGGTGAAGATGCGGTAATCGCCGAGCGGCCTGGAGCCGACTTTGATCCAAGGTCGAATCATCGGTCCAGAGCGTCGGGGTTGGGCGCAAGGCCGTCAAGGCACTGCTGGGAGCGCCGGCATCCTGCCGGCGAGTTTCAGTCAACCAGAGAGCGCGACTCGCCGGCTGGAAGCCGGCGCTCCCAGCGGCGATTGCCCGAATACATTTCTTCGATCGAATCGCGGAGCGCGGCGACCATCCGCGCAGCTTGCGCTGGGGTCGTGCAGTACGGCGGCATCAACACGATGACGTCGCCGATCGGGCGGGTGAGCACGCCGCGCCGGGCCATCGCCTCGCAGATCCGCTGCCCGACGCGCTCGCGCACCTCGAACGGCGCGCGCGTGCGCCAGTCGCGGACGAGTTCGACGCCCGCGACGAGGCCCACCTGCCGGATGTCGCCGACCTGGGGAAACGTCCAGAGCGACTTCAGGGCGCAACGGAGTGCGGCCTCGAGCGTCACGCGCGCGCGGGCGGACGAAGGGCTTTGCAACAGTTGAAGGCTCGCCAGAGCGGCGGCGGCGCCGAGCTGATTGCCGGTGAAGCTGTGACCGTGGAAGAAGGTCTTGAATTCCTCGTGCTCGCCGAGGAACGCGTCGAACACTTCTTGCGTCGTGAGCGTGGCCGCCATCGGGAGGTAGCCGCCGGTCAGCCCTTTGGCCAGCGCGAGAAAATCGGGCTGCACCCCTTCGTGATGGAAAGCCAGGAGCATTGCCGATTGCCGATTGCCGATTGCCGATTTTTCATCGGCGATGGGCGATGGCCGAGCTCCTGTTCTCCCAAATCCGGTCATCACTTCGTCGGCGATCAACTGCGCGCCGTGACCGCGGACAATTTCCGCGACGCGTCGCAGCCAGCCTTGCGGATGGGCGATGATGCCAGCCGCGCCTTGGACCAG
>CAZZAQ010000467.1:2939-4535 GCA_964652165.1 uncultured Bifidobacterium sp. | reverse complement strand
GTCGGCGTAAACGCTTGGACAAAAGAGTTTTAGGGCTTAACTAAGCGCCATTCAGGACTGACCCCTTCACTCGGATGAACCGGCTGCAACTGGAAGCGCACCGGAGCAGCAACAGGAGGGAATGGGGCGAACGGTAGTTATCGGCAAAAAAACTCTCGACCATTTGGCGAGCCGTCCGCCAATTTGGCAGGCATGAAATACTCGTACGATCATCTCGCGAAGATGATCGACCACTCGCTTCTGCACCCCACGATGACCGACCAGGAGCTTGAGGATGGCTGCAAGCTGGCCGCGGCGTACGGCGTCGCTTCCGTCTGCATCAAACCTTACGCTGTGAAGCGCGCCGCGGAGTTGCTGCGCGGCACCGGCGTGCTCGCCGGCTGCGTCATCGGCTTTCCGCACGGCAGCTCGTGCACGGAATCCAAACGCTACGAAACCGAACTGGCCTGCCGCGACGGCGCCGCCGAAATCGACATGGTCATCAACGTCGGCAAAGCCCTGAGTGGCGACTGGGACTACGTCGAGCGTGACATTCGCGCCGTCTGCGACGAAGCCCACAAGCACGGCGCGAAGGTGAAAGTGATCTTTGAGAACGACTACCTTGCCAACGGCGGCGCGGGCCTCGGAAGCGACGACTTCAAGCGGAAGCTCTGCGAGATCTCCGAACGCGCCGGCGCCGACTGGGTGAAGACTTCGACCGGCTACGGCTTCGTCAAGGGCGCCGATGGGAAGTACTCCTACAAGGGCGCCACCGAGCACGACCTCAAGTTGATGCGGGCGGCATGTTCGCCCAAGGTGCAGGTCAAGGCCGCCGGCGGAGTCCGGGATCTCGACGGACTGATCCTCGTGCGCGAACTCGGCGCGAGCCGTTGCGGGGCCACGGCCACCGCCACGATGCTCGACGAGTACCGCCGCCGCGAAACCGCGGAAAAATCCGGCGCCTCGCGCGCCGGCACGCAGGCGACACTGGGGTCCGGCGTGTACTGATGGACCTGCCTGAGAACATCTGCTACAACCCAAATCATAGACTCAAAACCATTCACGACCATGAAAACAGTCTGTCTCTCATCCTTTCTGGCGGCCGCCCTTGCCATGACCGCGACCGCCACGGAGAAGCTTCCCGGCCCGCTTCTTGAAGGTCTTGGCGACTTGCACCATCCCATCACCACGCAGTCCAAGGAGGCCCAGCGCTACTTCGACCAGGGAATGCGGCTGCTCTTCGGGTTCAATCACAAGGAAGCCATCCGTTCGTTCCGTTCCGCCGCCCATTTCGATCCGCAGTGCGCCATGTCGCATTGGGGCGTGGCTTACGCCTTCGGCCCGCACGTCAACAAGCCGATGGACTCCAACGACACCGCCGGCGCGTGGGCCGCGCTGCAACTGGCGGTGGCCAACAAAGCGCGCGCCTCCGCGAAGGAGCAGGCTTACATCAGCGCGTTGGAAAAGCGTTACCAGCCGGTGCACAAGGATGACCGACTGGCGCTCGACAAGGCGTTTGCCGACGCCATGCGCGGGTTGGTGAAGCAATACCCGGACGACCTCGACGCGCAGACGCTCTTCGCCGAGTCGCTCATGAATACGATGCCGTGGGATTAC
>CAZZAQ010000467.1:0-2929 GCA_964652165.1 uncultured Bifidobacterium sp. | reverse complement strand
CGCCCAAGCCCGAGACTGAGGAAATCCTCGGCGCGCTTCGCTTCGTCATCGCGCGCGACCCCGATCATCCTGGCGCAAACCACTTTTACATTCACGCCGTCGAAGCGGGGCCAACGCCCGAGGCGGGTCTGCCTTCAGCCGACCGGTTACGCGAGGCCGCGCCCGCCGCCGGACATCTCGTCCACATGCCGGCTCACATTTACGTCCGCGTGGGCCAGTATAATGACGCCGTCCTCGCCAATGAGCGGGCCATCAAAGCCGACCGCAACTACATTCGCCACTGCCGCGCATTGGGCTTTTATCCGGGCGCGTATTATCCGCACAACATGCACTTCCTCTGGTGGGCGCAACTTTTCGAGGGCCGCAGCAAGGACGCCCTTCGCACCGCCAACCTGACCGCCCAGAACGCGCTGGACAATTTCTGCGGCCCGAAGAAGGCCCTCGAAGCGCCCCGCCAACGCCACCTGCCGTGGCTCACACTCGCACGCTTCGGCAAGTGGGAGGAAGTCATTGCCATTCCCCAACCGCCGGCCACGAACGATTTCCTCGTGGATCGCGCCCTGTGGCATTTCTGCCGCGGCCTTGCCTTCGCCGCGCACAAGAATGTTGCGGCCGCCGAACGCGAACAAACCGCCCTCGCCGCCCTTGCCGCGAGCGATGAGGCGAAAAAGCTCAGCAGCCCGGTGTTCCCCGTGTCGGCCACGCTCGCCGTGCCCGCTCATTGGCTGGAAGGCAAAGTCGCCGGCGCGAAAGGAAACACGCCCGCGATGATCGAGCAGTTGGAGAAAGCTGTCGCCGCCCAGGACGCGATCCCCTACATGGAACCGTCCTACTGGCCCATTTCCGCCCGCCTCCCCCTCGGCGCGGCCCTGCTCCAATCCGGCGACGCCGCGAGGGCCGAACAGATCTTCCGTGAAGACGTCAAACGCTGGCCGCGCAACGGCTGGGGCCTCCTTGGCCTCGAACAATCCCTCCGCGCCCAGGGCAAACGACAGCAGGCCGACGACGTGCACCGTCAGTTCAACGAGGCCTGGCAGCGCGCCGACGTGAAGCTGGAGTTGGCGTGGTACTAAACCCGTAAGTTACTCGGGCCCCTTCGGAGTTTGAGCAAACGCCCCATAGCGGGAAGGACCAGCAGGTTCAGGGCGGTGCTCGTCAGCAGGCCGCCCAGGATGACGATGGCCATGGGACCTTCGATTTCGTGGCCCGCTTCGCCGGAGGTGATGGCGATGGGCAGCAATGCCAGTCCGGTCACCAGCACCGTCATGAGGATGGGCACCAGCCGTTCGTTCGCGCCGCGAATCGCCGTTGCCACGGTCCAGGGCTGGTGCTCCTGGCGGACCAGGTGTTCCCAATGCGAAACGAGCATGATGGAGTTGCGCATCGTCAGGCCCAAAAGCGTGACCAGTCCCACCAAGGAACCGAGGGAGAGCAAACCGCCGCCCGCAAAAATCGCCAGCACACCGCCGACGAGTGCAAACGGAAGGTTCGCCAGCACGAGCAGCAAGTTGCGTCCGCTGCGGAACACGACTGAAAGGAGGATCACAATGCCAACGCCCGCCAGCCCGGAATGGAGCAGCAGTTCGTTGCGCGCGGTTTTTTGTTCGACCGCTGAGCCGCCGAAAACGACGCGCACACCGGCGGGCAACGGCGTTTGCGCCAAGCGCCGCCGCGCCTCGGCCATGAACGATGCGGTGTCGCGCCCGCTAACGTTGCAGGTGACCTGCTGGCGGCGTTGCGCGCCTTCGTGCACGACGACGTAACGGCCGGTGCCCGGCTCGATGTCCGCCAGTTGCGCCAGGGGCACGCGCGTGCCGGCGGCGCTGCGCACCAGGAGCGAGCCGAGGGATTCGGGCGTGCGCCGCTCGTCAGGATGAAGAATCACCGCCACGTCCTGCACGCGGTTCTTGTCGAACACTTGCGCTGCCTGGCTGCCCTGATACGCCGTCTGAACGGCTTCGAGCACTTCGACGGGTCGAAAACCTAACAGCCGCAGCCGGTCTCGCCGCAGTCGGGCCACTATCTCCGGCGCGCCCGGCTGGGATTCAACCTGCACGTCCACTGCACCGCCAATGCCGCTCAGAGCCCTCCGCCCCTGCACGGCGGCGGCATCGAGCGTCGCCAGGCTGTCGCCGAAAAAATTCACCACGACCTCCGCAGACGCGCCCGAAATGGTTTCCTCCATCCGTTCGACGAGGAACGGCATGATTTTGAACGTCGCGCCCGGGAACTTCAGCAGCGCTGCGCGCAACTCGGCCGGGACCAACTCCGCTTGCTCGCCGCTCACCGGGTTCAATTCGACGTGGAATTCGCTCAAGTGCGTGCCCCAGGTGTCCTCCCCGTTTTCGGCGCGACCCGCCTGCTGCGCGACCAGGCGCACGTGCTTGTTTTGCAGCAATTCCTTCGTCACCGCCCCTCCGAGCCGCAGGGATTCTTCCAGGGACGTGCCCGGCACCGTGGCCATGTGAATGATGAGATGGCCTTCCCGGAACTCGGGCAGAAATTCGCCGCCAAAGAACGGAATCGTTGCCGCCGCGCCCGCGCAAAGAACCAGCGCCAGTCCGATGACCGTGCCGGGGTACCGGCTGACTCCTTCCAGCCAGCGGCGGTGAATGCTCTTCAACCAACCGACGTAACGCGGCTCGGCGTGCGGTTGGACTCGCGACAACAGCAGGTAACAGAGCGCCGGCGTGAGCGTCAGCGCCACGGCCAAGGACGCGAGCGTGGCGAGGACGAACGCCATCGCCAGCGGCGAAAAGATGCGTCCCGAGACACCGCTCATTGCGAGCACGGGCAGGAAGACGAGGCCGACGATGAACGTGGCATAAACCACCGCGCCCCGGACTTCGAGCGAAGCCTCCAGCACCACACGGAAAAGCGAATGCGGCTCGGGCCGGGCAAGATTCTCGCGCAATCGCCGCAGAATGTT
>CAZZAQ010000466.1:4261-4537 GCA_964652165.1 uncultured Bifidobacterium sp. | reverse complement strand
CTGGGCCGGCGCTGAAGTTCAGGTCGCCACCCTGTTGCGCGCCCTGGCGGCAAGGGACGACCTCGCGCTCTCCGCCATTCTGCTCAACGAAGGACGCCTCGCCCAGGAACTGCGCAGCACCGGGATCGAAGTCACGGTTGTGCCCGAAGCTCAGATGGGATTCTTCGCCATCCTGAAGCGGGCCGGCGAACACCTGCGCCGCCACCCGGTGCGGGTGTTGCATTCCCACCCTTACAAGGAAAACCTGCTGGCGGCGCTGCTGGCATGGCGCGGCGC
>CAZZAQ010000466.1:0-4251 GCA_964652165.1 uncultured Bifidobacterium sp. | reverse complement strand
TCGCAACATGGTTTGCCCGAGCCGTTTTCCGGGTGGAAGCACCTGAAACTAGGCTTCTTGGAATTCTCCGACCGCCTGGTGGCGCGCTGGGCCACCGACGCCGTGATCGGCGTCAGCCAGGAACTCACCCAGCAACTGCGCCAGCGCACCGGTTCGAACAAAGTGATCCTGGTCCGCAACGGGATTGCCGTGGACCGCGTGCATTCCGCGCTGAGCGCAGCCCAGGCCAAGACCCGCCTCGGCCTGCCCGCGGATGCCCTGGTCGTGGGCAATGCTGGCCGCCTCGAGCCCATCAAGCGTCTCGATCTCTTCCTGGAGGCCGCCCACAAAATTTCTGCGCAACTCCCCGAGGCCAGGTTTCTGCTGGTAGGAGAGGGCCGCGAAGCGGAGAAACTGCGCGACCTCGCCCGTGCCCTCGGTTTCGAAGACCGAGTTCTGCTCACCGGCCACCGCGACGACGTTCACGACGTCCTGCGGGCCATGGATGTTTTTCTCCTTACCTCCGACCACGAGGGCCTGCCCATGGTTTTGCTGGAGGCGCAGTGCCTGGGCGTGCCGGTGGTGGCACGACGGGTGGGAGGCGTGGCCGAAGTGCTTCGGCACGAGGACACCGGCTTCCTTGTGGATTCGGCGCAGCCCGGCGAACTGGCCGCAGCCTGCTTGAAACTTCTCGCCGACCCGGGCGCGCGCAGCCGAATGGCCGGCGCCGGCCGGCAAGCAGTGCGCGCATTCGACATCCAGAGCAGCGCGGCGGAGGTTGCGCAACTCTACTTTGCCCTGTGCGGAATTCCCCAACCCTGACCGCGCTTTTACCCGCCTGGAGGAGGGGCCACGGCCTGGCGGCGAGCCTGCCGATCGGCCTGCATGTAGGCCCGGCTGCGCCCCAGCAGGATGAGAACCAGCGCGTACGCTCGCGCCACGAAATACAGGTAATAGAGCAGGATGGCGCCCAGCGGCCGCGGAAAGCAGCGCGCCCGCACTCCCCGGTAGATCACCGTTACGGTGGGCGCCAGGACTGACAGGGCCAGAAACTCCAGCCCCCGTACCGCCAGCGACCCCGGGCCCGCGGCCAGAATTGCCGAACCCGCAGCGCTCAGTGCAATATGGGCAACCATCATCCCAAACGGCTTGTCCAGCAGGTTGCCCCGCACCGTTCCGAACATGCCCAACCCGTGCCAGACCTGTCTTCGAAAGTAGGCGGAGAGTGTTTTTGGATTGCGCAGATGAACGGCAGAGATGGCTTGCGCCCGGTAAATCTTGAAACCGGCAGCCAACAGCCTCTGCCCCAACTCGGTATCTTCTCCGGTGAGCAACTTCTCATCAAAACCGCCCGCTTTCTCAAAGGCACTCCTGCGCACCAGGAAATTGGTCCCGAAGACGTAGGAAATGTAACCGTCCTGGATCCAATGCAGCTTGCTCCAAGTTTCCTCGATCCATCCCGCGTCGGGAGGCAATTCGCATTCACAGCCCGCGGCGTCCGCCGGTATTGTCCGGAAGACTTCCATGGCGCGCTCAAAATAGTCTTCCGGTACCACGCAATCAGAATCAATGAAACTCAGATACTCGCCTGTGGCCGAGAGCGCGCCGTGGTTGCGGACCCCGGAGATGGTTGCCTCGGGCAAGCGGAAGGTCCGCAGCTTCGAACCGTTTGCCTGCTGGATCCATTCGTAGCTGCCGTCCGTGGAACCGTTGTCCACCAGGATCACTTCGACTTCCCCGTAGTGATCCGCCGCCCGCAGCACAGACTCCAGGCAGGGCTTCAGGTAGGCGAGCCCGTTGAAGACCGGCATGATCACCGACACCCTGCTTTTGGACATGAACTGCTTCCGGATGCAAGAATACGAGGGGCGGGCATCGTGAGGCAATCTATTCGCACTTGGTGGCGAGGGTTGCCTCTCCCAGCGCGCCGGGCCGTGCTTGAAACCTTTTGGCCAACCCGGGCGCGCGGAGCCGCTTGCCCACTGCCGGTAGGGGCACCCGACCCGGCACTCGGGAAGTTCGCGTTCCAGGGTGGCCCCCGGCCTGCCGAGGCGTGCCGGAAAGGAGGCACTTCCCGTGGCTAGCAAGTGGCTGGAGAGCCTCTACGCCGCCAGCCCCGTCTGGATGCAGCAGCTCGGCATCAACGCCTATGGCTGGTACTGGGCCCGCCGGCGCCTGGGCGACGTCTTCGAAAAGACTTGGCGCGAATACGCCGAGCGTGAATCCTGGCCCGCCGAACGCATGCAGGAGTTCGTCGAGGCGCAGTTGCGAGCCCAGGTGCAGCGCGCCTACCGCGAGGTTCCTTTCTATCGCGACGCCTTCCGCCGCCACGGCGTCAGCGAGGCGTTGATCGAAAAATTCACTTTGTCTGATTTGCCGCAGCTTCCCTTTCTGGAGAAGTCTGCGGTACGCGCCAACCCCGAGGCCTTGCTCACGGAAGCCGCAGCCCGCAAGCCTCCGCCGGCTTTTGCCACCAGCGGCACCACGGGGACGCCGCTGCGCGTCTATTGGGACTCCGCCGTGCATCAGCACAACATCGCCGCCCGCGAAGCCCGCTCCTACCGCTGGGCGGGCGTCAGCATTCGGGATCCTCGCTCCATGATCGGCGGGCGGCCCGTGGTTCCCGAAGCCAGCTCGCAGCCTCCCTTCTGGCGCTACAACCGCTGGGAGCGGCAGGTGTATCTCTCCGCCTACCACATCAGTCCCGCCAACACGCCGGATTATGTGGCTGCGCTCAATCGCTTTCAGCCCACTACCATGACCGGTTACGCCGCCGCCAATTTCTTCCTCGCCCGGCTGATCGCAGAGCTCGGGCTCAGCGTCCATTCTCCCAAAGCCATCATCACCGGCAGCGAAAAACTGGAGCCGGAAATGCGCCGCGTTCTTCAGACTGTGTTCCACGCGCCGGTTTTCGAGGAGTACGGCAGCGTGGAGAACTGTGGCCTGGCCACCCAGTGCGAGCGCGGCCGCCTGCATGTGCATCCCGATTTCGGTTACATGGAAATCGTTCGCCCCGACGGCACTCCCACCCAGCCCGGCGAGGCCGGCCAGGTGGTGGTCACCGGCTTCGCCAATTACAACCAGATTTTCATCCGCTACCGCTTGGGCGACCTGGCAGCTTGGGGGACCGAATCCTGTCCCTGCGGTCGCGCTGCTCTACCCGTCCTCCAGGACCTGCTGGGGCGTCAGGAGGACACGGTCATCGGAACTGACGGTCGCGAAGTGGCTTGCTTCCATCGAGTCTTCCAGAATTTGCCGGGAGTGGCGGAGGGCCAGGTGGTCCAGGAGGCCCTCACCCGATTTCTGGTCAGCGTGGTGCCTGCGTCCGGGTATTCACCCGAGGTGGCCCGCATGATTGGCGATCGTATTACCTCAAGACTCGGAGCCGATCTGGATGTGAAGGTGGTAGCCGTGGACGCCATTCCCCGCCAGTCGAACGGCAAGTACCGCATGGTGATCAGCCGCGTGGAGCGCAAACCCGGAGCCCCCGTGCTGGGCTACCCCAGCGGAGAGTAGTCGGCTTTCGAGACGGCCTCGAAAACCCTCGGTAACCGCCCACACTTGGAACTCCCGGACAATAGGCCCGTAACCCGAAAGTTACTAGATAGGTACTCATTCCGCTTTACATCCTGGCAGCCGGATATAGAATTACCCTGCCCAAAGTCAGACAGCAGGGGGAAAAATTGCCCCCGGATCGGTGTCACCAAACCGGCCCGGAAGGGCAAAGTTTTTCCACAATGTGAAAGGCTTTTCCCCAGTGCACCTAGCTTGCAGTTTGTCTGGAGGGCCAAGGCATAATGTGTAAAATATTGATTATAAAAGCTTTACTGTTGGTTTAACACTGACTTGAGGTGTGCATTGTTTGGCGTTAGGAATGCAAAGGTTTGTAATGCCTCCCCCGCAGGTGTTTCAGCTTTAGGGAAAAGTGTGGGCCAGACCATGCCTTCAGCCTCGGAAAAGCGTATGCGGGGGAAATTGTCTATGCGCCGTCGCCAGTCCAAGTCCGGCCAGTTCAGCCCGGCCAGTATCGCTGTTATCCTGTTGGTAACGCTGGGATTGGTGAGCTGCGGTGGCCCGGGCGGCGACCCCCCCAAGAACCAGAACATCAGCTCGGCGATCGCCAGCATTTCTCCCAACATCGGGTCAGCCAACGGCGGAACCGCTGTGGTCATCACCGGTACCAACTTCCCGGCGGGCGCGCGCGTAATCTTTGGCGGAACTCAGGCAGCCACCGCCTCGGTGGTGAGCTCCAGCCGAATTGAGACCATCACC
>CAZZAQ010000465.1:0-4541 GCA_964652165.1 uncultured Bifidobacterium sp. | reverse complement strand
TTATTGCAGCCTTTCAGGCTGGCCGGCCCTCAGCCCCACAAACCAACCGATCCATGTGAGCTCGCCAGAAAGCAAGATGCGTCCTCCCGTTTCCCTGAAGCTTGGGGGCGCATGACAAAAATCTTCAGACTATGCGTTTTCCGGGATTCTGCATCAGCAGTAACTAGCCAATGCATAGTCGTGTCCCTCGGCCCGATTCCGCGCACTCGGTCAAGGATGGCGCCTTCTTCGTTTCCTTCGTTTGCTTCTGTTGGATTCCGTACCCCACCCCGCCGGTGTGGAATGATGCACAGAAGGAAACGAAGCTAACGAAGAATCGAGGCCGAAGCCGCTCCTGAAAACCGGTCCACTGGCAGGTCTGAAGCATTCTGTCATGCACCCTAAGCTTGGGGAATCAGCTTTCCAGTATTGCGCAGGCACGGAATTCCGTTGAGAATAGCGCCAACCGGCCGTTGTGAAATTTCCAATCGTGCTACGAACAGCCGCTCCGCTAGTCCGTTCCACCTTCGAGGCAATTCGGACGCACGCGATGCGCTCCACCGTCTCTGTCGGCGGCTGTGGCTATATTGGTCGGCATCACACATTTTCCAACCCACACTACCACCCAAACACAAAATGAAAATAACGAAACGACTGTTACTCACATTGGCTCTGCTCGTCTTGGCCGGCTATTCCGTCTTCACGACCATGCGAGTCCGTCAGTTGGAGGCTCGTCTAACTACAGTGGAGCTTGCTCAGCGTACCACTACGCCGTTCACCTACGCGTTCGATGATTCGTTCATGCAACACTTCGGGCAGCAGGGAGTTGATGCGGTGGACAGAGCGATGAGACGCGGCGCTACTGACCCAGACCAGATTCTCCGCGATGCGGCGCGTGAACTGAAGTTGCAGTGAAAGACACGCCGCCTAACACTGCATGGCATCTAACAGCTGCCCAGCTTGTCCATTCCACGGCCGCGGCGGCTCTGGCTCAACACGGGATTGTTAGCAGTCCGTTGAAAAGTCCTCATCTCGTAGCATCCGGCGTGAGCCGGATCATTATTCCTTCGGGAATCGCAGTCAGATCAGATCCGGCTCACGCCGGATGCTACTTTCATAACACGGCGCTGGACTTGCACGAAATCCAGATTCAACTCTGTTCCGCACTGTCCATCGGTCGTTTCAACTGCGGGCATCGGGTTGAACCTCATCCTGCTCCCCCTGCGGCCGCAAGATTTTGGAACGTTTCGCTCGTTTCGCTCGTTTGGCGCTAACCCTTCCGCGCTCCTTATGCTATCGTCGCTCCTGTGCGCGTCACGTATTTGCACTTCCGGCCGGGATTGGAACGGGTCACAGGTTCCGGGTTCCGAGTTCCGGGTTCCGGGTTGGCCAAGAACTCGGAACCCGGAACGCGGAACTCGGAACCAATTCTGCGGAGTCGTTGTAACTGCTGGCTTGAGGATGAACCCAAACATGCCCACATCCGAAGCGGGACGAGCTGCGGCACTGTCAAACCCAGGCAAGCCTGGTCAAACCCAGTCAAACCTAATCAAACCAAATCAGGATGTAAACCTCATATTTCCAACAGCTTACACAGATACGTCTCCTGGGTTCGCCTCACCCAGTCGGCGCAAGTGCTTCCTTCCGCAAGCCATTGCCTTCTGGGAACATCCGTGCCCTTCCCTGGTGGCAAACGCGGAATTGAGGATGCATGCAGCGAAGGTCGCGCTTGAGGCTGGACCAGCGTCGATGCGGTCGAACCCTGTCAATACTGGTCGAACCTACTCCAACCATTTCGTGGCAACGGCGCGCCCACCTTGCGCGCGAGTCGCGGCCTCCCACGGCTAAAAAAATCAAGGCGCTGTCGCGGGACAGCGCCTTGTTTCCTCGGTGGACGCGCTCGAAGCCCTGTAGCCCTTTCGGGCGGCGCCCGTGCCAACCCCAGAGGAAATCCTTTCCGAGAGGCCGGATTGTAGGACGCGGGACCTCGCCGGAAGGTTTCCGGTTTTTTTTACCTTGTCTCCGGGGGGGCTTGGCCAAGCAGTTCGAGAACGGCCGCAGCAACTTGTTCGACGCTGATTCCGCTCATACAGCGCAGGTCTATGGGACACTCACGGCGAAAGCAGGGCGAGCAGGGCGCGCCGCACGTCAACAACCGATGGCGCGTGTCGCCCGGAAGTCCGGGCGCGGTCAAGTCCGGCGAGGTGCTTCCAAACAGCGCGACAACCCGCGTTCCGACCGCAGCGGCGACGTGCATCGGGCCGCTGTCGTTGGTGAGCAGCACGTCGCAGGCTTTGAGCGCCGCGCACAGTTCCCGCAGCGAGGTCTGTCCGGCAAGACAGCGGACGGAGTCCGGCGGACCCGCCTTGGCGGCGGCAATCGAATCCGCAATACCTCGGGCGAAGTCCGCTTCGGCCGGCCCGCCGAACACCCAGCAGTGGCAGCCCGTCGCCGCCTGGATTTTGATGGCTGCTTCGATGAAGCGTTCGCGCGGCCAGCGCTTGGCCGGGCCGTACTCGGCGCCCGCATTCAAGCCGAGCAGAGGCGGTCGAGTTTGGCCTGGCGCTGCCGATCCGAATCGTTGCCGGATGGTTTGGACCTCGGCCTCCATCACCTCAAGGCGTGGGGCGACCGCGCGCGGATTGGCGCCAAGCGCGGCCGCGAGATTCAAGTATTGGTAAATGTGGTGCGCTTCAGGCGGCGCATACTTCTCCCTCTCCTCGTCCGACGGGGAGAGGGCCGGGGTGAGGGGTCTTTCCAACTGCACCGCCCTGCCTTCGGGTGGGACCGAGGACGCTGCGAAAACTGGAGTCGCTCTGATGAGCCGCCGGATTTCCGCCTCGGTTCGCTTCCGCATCGGCGTCTCCGCGGCGCGGGGAGCCACAAGGTGGGTGAGCAGCCAGTTGCGCCACGGACGGGCGTGGCCGACGCGGCGCGGAATGCCGGCGAGAAAAACCTCGAGCGCCGAGCGGGGCGAATTGGGCAGCACGAGCGCGGAGGTGAACTCCAGCCGACGCAGGCGCCGGCCGACCGACCAGGGGCTTTCACCCGGCTCGAAGGTCAGCACTTGGTCGATGTCGGGGTGGTGCCTCCAGAGCTCCGCGAGTTTCGACGTCGTGAGCAAAGCGATGTGGGCGTCGGGATGCGCTTCGCGGAGACGCTGGAGCGCCGGGGTAGTCATCACCGCGTCGCCGAGCCAGTTGACCCCGCGGACCAGGATGCGCTCGGAACTGGCGGACGAGGCGGGCATGTCAGCGGAAGCAAATCTGGCGAACGCAGTCGTTGAAGTCCTTCGCGCCCTTGAGAATCTTGATCTCGACGCGCATGAAATAGATCGGCAGGTCGCGCCGGTCGATCTTCGGGAAACGCACGGCGTCCTTCTGGGTCGTGAGAATCATCTCGGCCTGTTTTTTCTTGCTGCGGTTGATGGCGTTGAGGATCTCCTGCTGGGTGAAGCGGTGATGGTCGGCGAAGCGCTTGGTGTAGACCAGGTCGACTCCCTGGTCGCGCAGGCTGTTCTCGAAGCTCTCCGGCTGCGCGATGGCGCTGAGCGCGGCGACACGGCGGCCTTTGATCAATTCCAGCCCGTGCCGCGCGCCCGTGAACACGTCCTCGAAGTAAAGGGGGGCGTGGACGCACTCGATGATGCCGGCATTGGGATTGTGCCGGGCGATGCGGCGCCGAAGCGCGGCGGTGTTGCCGTCGCTCTTGGTGATGAAAATCGTGTTGGCGCGCGACACGTGCGAGGGCGGCTCGCGGAGCGTGCCGCGCGGGAGCAGATGTTCGTTGCCGAAGGGCGTCTGGAAATCGATGAGCACGATGTCGCGGCGGCGGCCGGCCAGCTTCCAATACTGGAACCCGTCGTCCAGCAGCAGCGTGTCGCACCCGAACTTCTCAATCGCGTAGCGGCCCGACTTCACGCGGTCCTTGTCCACGAGCACGACGACGTCGCGAAGGTTCGACGCGAGCATGTAAGGCTCGTCGCCCGCGGTCTCGGAATCCAGCAGGAGGCTCTTCCCGTCGGAGACGACGCGCGGCGGGGTCGTGTCGGAACGAAAGAGCAGGCGGTCGATCAGGCGCCGGGTGAGCGGCGGCGGTTTCGAGCGGTAGCCGCGGGAGAGGATGGCGACGGTGCGGCCCTGGTTCTGGAGTTCTCGCGCGAATTTCTCGACGACCGGCGTCTTGCCCGTGCCCCCGACCGTGAGGTTTCCAACGGCGATGACCTGGATGCCCAGCGTGGAATCGCGGAGCAACCGCACGTCGTAGAGCAGGCGGCGCAATTTCACGAGAACGAGGAAAACCTTCGAAAGCAGGTAAAGCGCGAACCGGGCGATGGCCGCCCGCTTGCCGCGCCGCTCCTCGAGGATGACCTCGAGCACGAACGTTTCGAGTGCTTCGGTCCAGGCCCGGAGGGTGTCGCGCATGGCGCGCGGAGTCTGCCAAAGCACGAAGGTTTAGAGCAAGCGACCGCTGCGCTATCCCGAAAGATAGTCGTTGTCAAATCGCCACTCTGTTGCCACAAGTGCGACGGTCAGCCGGGAGATGCGGAGAAATCTCTTTGA
>CAZZAQ010000464.1:0-4545 GCA_964652165.1 uncultured Bifidobacterium sp. | reverse complement strand
TTTTTCTCTTTGACACGGTCGCGCGGCGCGGGTGCCATTGCGCGCGTTCATCCCATTCCAAACCATGAAAACATTGCTCCTGGCCATGACCGTTTCCATCGCCGCCTTGCTGCCTTCCAGCGCAGCCCAGAAAGATTCCCGCTGCTACGAACTGCGCACCTACCGCGCCGCGCCCGGAAAAATGGAGGCGCTCCACAAACGGTTTCGGGACCACACACTCCAGCTCTTCGCCCGGCACGGCGTGACGAGCCTGGGGTATTGGGAGCGGCTGGACAAGGAGGGCCAGCCGATCAACCAGCTCACCTTCCTGCTGTCGTATCCGGATCGCGAGGCTCGGGAGAAATCGTGGAAGGCCTTCCTGGCCGACCCCGAATGGCAGGCTGCGGCCAAGGCCTCCGAAGCCGGCGGCCCGCTGTTGGAGAAGGATGGCATCACGTCCATCTTCCTGAATGCGACGGACTATTCGCCGGCCGTGGGGACCGGCGGCGGCGCGGAGGCGCGCACGTTCGAATTGCGCATTTACAAGTGCGAGCCGGGCCGGCTGCCCAACCTGCACGAGCGTTTCCGCATTCACACCGTGAAACTTTTTTCCAAGCACGGCATGACGAATGTCGGCTATTGGACCCCGATGGACCCGGCGCAGGGCGCGGACGACACGCTCATCTACATCCTCGCGCACAAGAGCCGCGAAGCCGCCGCCGCG
Organism: uncultured Bifidobacterium sp.; assembly: GCA_964652165.1. Lineage (GTDB taxonomy): Bacteria > Verrucomicrobiota > Verrucomicrobiia > Limisphaerales > JADJPG01 > DASTLJ01. Next base: position 3,842 of record CAZZAQ010000464.1, on the reverse strand, counting down.
TCCTTCAAGGCGTTTCGCGAGGACCCGGACTGGGTGGCCGTGCGCAAAGCGTCCGAGGAGAAGGCCGGCGGTTCGCTCACGGTGAAGGACGGGGTCACGTCGGTCTTTATGAAGCCGACGGATTATTCGCCGACGAAGTGAGGCTCATTCGTGGTATCACTCGCTTCCTTCAGGTCGATTCCTGGCGCACGAGTGCCTCGTAGGCTCTTTGCACGCTTGCCACGACCGGCGAACGGCGCAGCGCCTTGCCGTCCAGGTTCACCACTTCGGTGATGCCACTGACGCTGTTGGTCAGGATGACGCCCGCCGCTTGACGCAAGACTGCGGGCATGCCGTCCACTTCGCCCGTTTCCAATCCCAGCTTGCGGGCCAGCTCGAAGACAACCCCTCGTGTAATACCCATCAATGCGCCAGCCCGGCTTGGCGGGGTCAAGAGCACGTCGCCGGAGAGCCAGAATAGATTGCTCGCGGTGGCCTCGGCGAGGTGACCGCGCGTATTGAGCAGCAACGCGTCGTCGGCGCCGGCGGCGTCGGCTTCGGCACGGGCGAGGATGTGAGGAAGTTTGTTGCAAGTTTTCACGTTCGCAAGCGGGTCGTCTGCGGAGACGCGAAAGGAAGACGTGATGAGCCGGACGCCGGTGGGCATTTTCGCGTCGGGGCCGGGCGCGGCATGGAGGGTCATCGCGAGCGTAGGCCTGTCAGCGCCTCTGGGTGAGTAACCGCGCGGGCCGGGACCGCGAGTGAGCGTGATGCGGAGGACGGCATCCGGCAGCGTGTTGAGTTGGACGAGGCGTTCCGCCGCGTGGCGCATTTCCACGGAAGTCAACGGCGGGCGAAGCTTCAGCACGTGCGCGCCATGCGTGAACCGTTCCATGTGTGTGTCCCACAGAAATGGCTGGCCCCGGACGACGCGCAGCGACTCGAAGAGACCGTCGCCGTAAAGGAAGCCGCGGTCGAAGACGGAGACGAGCGCCGCTTCTTCAGCGAGGAACCGGCCGTTGAGAAAGACCACCATGACCAGCCAGGGCGCCTATTTCTTCGATTCCTCGACGAGTTTGATCGAAACACTATGCTTCAACCTGGTTTCGACGGGCGGGGCCGCTCCGCCGCCGACGCCCGGCGGGACCGGGAGCCTCATTCGCATCTGTATCGTCTGGTCGATCAGGCTGTCGAGCATCATGCCCCGCGCGGGGTCGAACCACGATCTGCCCGAGCATTGGCCGCCGGCCACGGACATCATGGCGCCAACCGGATTGCTCGGGTCGCCCGTGTTGGCGCCGATGGAACCGGTGAACGTCAGCGCGGCGCAACGCCGCTGCTCGCGCTGTTCCCAACCCTTGAAAGTATACATCAGATCGAGCTTCACTTTGCCGAGCGGGCCCATGGTGATCTCGAACTTGGACGGCCAAGTGGCGCCCGGCTTGACGGGTTGGGCGGGCAGGTCGCGCCCCTGGGTTATCATCTGTTTGAAGGTGTCCTCGTTGAACATCGCGGCCATCGGATTGGGGCCTGCGTCGGCATTGCCGAAGACTTTCTCAGAGAACTCCTTCATGCCCGCGACACGCTCGACGGTGTTGCTCGCGTCGAGGAGGAGCGTCACTTTCTGTCCGACCATCTGGCGGAACGGCCTCACGGCCGGATTGCTCTCGTCGCCGGTGGCTTCGCCGCGGGTGTCGAAGCCGAGCACCTCGTTGCCGCCCATCGCGACGGACAAGTTGACGGACTGGAATTCCAGCTCGACCTCGCGCCCGCCGCCCTGGCGCTCGCGCAGGACATTGAGCGAATAGTCCTGCCCCATGTTCATCTCCTGAGTGGTCGGTTTGCTACCCGGGATGCCGGGGATCGCCGGGATCTGCCTGATCTGCGCCATTTCCATGCGGTGTCCGAACCGCCCGCCGACAAGCCAGCGCAGCTTGAGCGCCACGGCATCGTCCGGCTGTCCGGCTGCGGCAGTGGAATTGGGGGCGCCCGCGGATGGGTCGCCCGGTGGCGGTGCGTCCGAGGATTTCTTGCAACTGACGACAGCCATCGCGGTGGCGGCGCATGCGACAAAAATAATGACATTAGGTTTCATGGGATGTGATTGGCGTAGCTGCGACCGTGAGGTCGCGGGACGAGAAGGCTGGAGGTTGGACGTCGGCATCGATTTCGTTACCGCTTGAAAACCCAGCCCGCGACCTCACGGTCGCAGCTGCGCTGAACGGAAATGTTTCATGGGACGCGCGGCGCATGGACGATTGCGGTTATCCGCCAAGCCGGACGGCGTGGCAAGCGGCGACTTCTCGTCCTAACTGAACACTGGATACTGAACACTGATTACTGGATACTGCCGCCCCATGTCGCAACCGCACATCCTCCTCCTTTCTGGCAGCGCGAGCCGGAAATCCGCCACGGGCGATTTGCTCAGGCTCGTCGCCCGCCGGCTTGAAGCCGACGGCGCCACGGTGGATTTGATCGACCTGGCCGAGGAACCGCTGCCCATGTTCAATCCGGACACCACCTACACCGCGCCGCATTACGCGCCGCTCAAGGCGCGAGTGGAACGGGCCGACGTTTACCTGGTCGGCACGCCCGACTATCACGGCACGATGAGCAGCGCGACCAAGAACTTCCTCGACCACTTCTGGAAGGAGTACACGGGGAAGCTGTTCGCCACGGTCGTCGCCTCGCACGACAAGGGGCTGACGGTCGCCGATCACATCCGCACCGTCGCCCGCCAGTGCTACGCATGGGCGCTGCCTTACACGGTCACGTTCGTCGAGCAGGCTGACATGAAGGAGGGCCGGATCGTCAACGACGCGTTGCGCGACCGCATCGAAATGCTCGTGCGCGACCTCCGCGTGTACGGGAGCTTGCTCGCCGCCCAGCGCCGGGCGGACTTCGCCGGTACAGAGCCGGGCTTCCTGGCGCAACTGCGCACGGAGTCCGTTTGACCCGATGAAACGCTGGGCCGTCCTCGTCGTTGTGCTCTACGCCATCTGGCTTCTGCTCCTCACCACCCCGCTTGTCCTGCTTTGCGGGATCGAATACAACCGCGAGTCCCCGAACTGGGTGGCGAAATTCGGCTTGGAGGAGGTGCGGGAGTTGGTCTTGCACTGGAGCTACTGGCTCTGGCTGGCGGTGATGCTCGCGGGCCAGGCACTCCTGCTGCTCGTCCCGATCGCCGCCGCGGAGGGCCGGCCGGTGCGACGGCGCAAACTTCTCGTTCCGGTCGTCACGGCGTCGTTTTTCCTGGCCAACCTCGCCTTCGCCGGACTCCTGGCTTTGCTCTGCGCATTCCTGGGGGACGGTGCATTTGAGCTGCTGTCCCTGGGCGCGCGGGCCAACGAGGATCAGGCGTTGGCAGTGCCGGCTGTGGCCCGGGGCATGACCGCCGTCGGACTGGGCCCCCGCAGCGGTTTGTTCGAACTCCTGTTCATACTCGCCCTGGTAGGAATCTTTTGGATGATTTGGGCGGCGCTTTTCCTGCGCGGCTCGCGCAACGACGATCCGGACTCACTTTCCCGCCGCGCAATGCGCTGGCTCCTTCGCGGCAGCATCCTGGAACTCCTCGTCGCCGTGCCTACGCACGTTGTCGTCCGGCATCGCGATGACTGTTGCGCGCCCTTCGCCACGTTTTGGGGGATCGTTTGCGGTCTCACGGTGATGCTGATGTCGTTCGGGCCGGGCGTGTTCTTTCTTTTTGTCGAGCGCGCCCGGCGGCTGAAGCCGCCTGTGGACGGCGAGCGCGCAACTCACCTCGTCGCAGGGCGCGATTAGTGGCCCGTTCGAAAATTGTAGCAGCGCTCCGCCAGCGCCGTGGGTCAACCCGATTCCTTGGGGTTTCTCGGCGGTCACAGACC
>CAZZAQ010000463.1:0-4547 GCA_964652165.1 uncultured Bifidobacterium sp. | reverse complement strand
ACGCCCATCGAAAAGACCGACGCCAACACGCGCGCGGTCTTCGGCGATTACATTTCCATCTAGGACATCCAGCTCGCCGTCGAGGACAAGGCGACCGTCCCCATCTACTACGAAAGCCGCCTTGCGAAGCTGGAATTGAAGCCGGAGGAGAGGCCGAAGATTGATCCAAACTTTGAGGAGGCGACCGAAGGCGAGGAACTGGAGCACAAGGAACGGCTCAAGACCAAGTGGGCGGCGTTGGAAGCCGTCGTGGGCGCGGAGAAACGCATCGGTCTGGTCGCGGCGGATTTGGTGAAGCATTGGGACGCGCGTCTGGAAGTAATGGACGGCAAGGCGATGGTGGTCTGCATGAGCCGGCGCATCTGTTACGAGCTTTACGAAGCCATCCGCAAGCTGCGGCCCGACTGGCATCACACGGACGATGACAAGGGCGAGATGAAGATCGTGATGACCGGCTCGGCAAGCGACCCGCTGGAATGGCAGGAGCACATCCGCAACAAGCCCCGGCGCGAGGCGCTGGCCAAGCGATTCAAGAAGCCGCAAGACCCGTTGAAGATCGTTCTCGTGCGCGAGAGTTTGCACGCGACCACCAATGGCTGACCAGCTTTGACTCGCACAGCTTTCAAAGCACTCGCAGCCAGTTCCCTGGTCACAAGTGCCTCATCGTCTTCACAGCTCCAATCCAGACTCAAACAAGCAAACAAGAATGAAATGGTGTCAATGCTGAAGTCCCCTTTCCGATATTATCCCACATGGAAGGGCACATGCCCCTGCACGATAGGGTCGCCACGATCGAACACGGTAATGTCGGTCCAGAGGTTGAGAGGTTCGAACCAGTCGATAAGTACGACAAACGACACGTTGCCATCTTGCGGCGCTATATTACCCACGACGAAGGTGGCGCTTTCGACAAACCGCTCTGGCGCAGCAGTCGTGATTGGCTGTTGGCCCTCACTCGCGGAAATCAACACGACCGATTGGTGATTAATCACGCGCCAGGCGAGGTTAAACTTTGTTCGCCCAATATGCTTACCCCAAAAGAATCTGGCATGTTGCGGCATGATTACTCCTTCGCACCCGCGCAGGTGGGATCGCGGCGCTCGCCAGTTTTTGCTGGGCGGATGATAAGCCTGCCAGCGATGGGTATCGCAGCCAGAGCGATGGTGTAGCCGCCGTCTGGTCTTGCGATGGCCGTGCCGATTCGTTGCCAGAAGTCTTGGCCTTCGACTGTTGTCGTCGGACGAGACTGTCCGCCGCGTCGGGGCATTGATGCATGAATGGTCCTGCGCGCCTCCAGAACCACGAAGACCGGCATCCATGCAGGTGGCTTGTTTGTCCGACTCATTTTTGGGGATAATATCTCCGCGGAAAGCGACGTCAACAAAAAAAGGAGACTGGCAACCTGTGGCTCAAGAACATTTGCTGGCGAAGGTCGCAAAGGCAAAGAAGCCGGAAGAGCACAAACAAAAGGTCATGCAGGCGGTGACGGATTTGTCGAAAGCCTTCGCCCTCGCCGTGCCGAATGAAAAGGCCATCGAAATCCGTGACGACGTGGGGTTCTTTCAGGCGGTGGGCGCGGTGCTGGCGAAAGGCGACGGCGAGAAGAGGAAGTCCGACGACGAGATGAATAACGCCATCCGACAAATCATATCGCGCGCGGTCGCAAGCGATGAAGTGGTGGACATCTTCGCGGCCGCCGGATTGAAGAAGCCGGATATTTCTATTCTCTCGGATGAATTTCTAGCCGAAGTGCGCAATATGCCGCAGAAGAATCTCGCCGTTGAATTGCTCCGCAAGCTCCTCAGCAACGAAATCCGCATCCGCTCGAAGAAGTTGCTGATTCAATCGAAGTCCTTCGCCGAAATGTTGGAGCAATCCATCCGCAAGTATCAGAGCCGCGCCATTGAAGCCGCGGCGGTGATTCAGGAATTGATCGAACTGGCCCGGCAAATGCGCGAAGCCGGCAAGCGAGGCGAAGACCTCAAACTGACCGAAGATGAACTCGCCTTCTATGACGCACTCGAAGTGAACGACAGCGCGGTAAAGGTGCTGGGCGAACCGACGCTCACGGCCATCGCTCACGAACTCGTCGAGACGATCCGCAACAGCGTCACCATTGACTGGACCGAGCGCGAAGCCGTGCGCGCCAAAATTCGCGTCGCCGTGAAGCGCATCCTCCGCAAACACGGCTATCCGCCCGACAAGCAGGAGAGAGCCACACAGACCGTGCTCCAACAGGCGGAGCTGCTCTGCGCGGATTGGGTAGAGAAGTAGCCAGGGGATGGGAACCTGTAAGGGGAATTGAAACTTTTTTCCTGGGGTTGGTCCAGTTGGACCGCCGTTGTCCTACCCACCGTGCGACAATGGCCGCACGATGAATCGAGTCGTCAACGATTTGAACGGGCCTTTGCACCACAGGCTCCTGGCCGGTTCGGCGAGGCGGGGCTTTTCGACCGGGCCGGCACCCGGCCGGGCTTTACGGCTTCTTGCGGTGTTTCCGCGTTCTTCTCGGATATTCTCGCTTGATTTTTTGCCGCGCCAGCGTCCAATCAGTATTCGCAAGTCGTTGAAAATCAACGGCCGGACTTTTTGGTCGTGCACCGCCGCAGTGCGGCTCGCCGCGTCAGTGATACTCCTGCAGCGTTTTCACGCCGTAGCCGTTTTTTCGCAGCGCGGCAATGCCCAGCACGGCCGCGCGGGCGCCGCTGATGGTCGTCATGATCGGCGTGCCCGTGTAAACGGCGGTGGTGCGGATTTTCACTTCGTCGGCGCGGGGGCTTTGGCCTTCCGGGGTGTTGATGACGAGTTGAATCTCGCGGTTCTTCATCAGGTCGATGGCGTTGGGACGGCCTTCCAGGAGTTTGTGTACGCGCTGGACTTTGAGGCCGGCGGCTTCGAGCACCGACGCGGTGCCGGCGGTGGCGACGAGTTCGAAGCCAAGCTGCGCGAAGTCCCGCGCGACCGCGACGGCCTCCTTCTTGTGCGCGTTGCTGACGCTGATGAACACCTTGCCGGTGAGCGGCAGCGGAGCGAGTGCGGCCATCTGCGACTTGGCGTAGGCAATGCCCAGGTCGGCGTCCAGGCCCATGACTTCCCCGGTCGAGCGCATCTCCGGCGACAGGAGAATGTCCTGCCCATGAAAGCGGTTGAAGGGGAAGACCGATTCTTTGACGGCCCAGTAGGCGGGCCAAATCTCCTCGGTGAAGCCCAGTTGCCGGAGCGTTTTTCCGGCCATGAGCCTGGCGGCCAGCTTGGCGAGCGGCACGCCGATGGCCTTCGACACGAACGGCACGGTGCGCGAGGCGCGCGGGTTGACTTCGAGAACGTAAACTGTCTCGCCTTTCACGGCGTACTGCACGTTCATCAGCCCGATCACCTTCAACTCCTTTGCCATCGCGTGGGTGTATTCGCGGATGGTGCGGATGACCTGCTTGGAGAGTCCGTGCGGGGGCAGCACCATCGCGGCGTCGCCGGAATGGACCCCGGCGAACTCGATGTGCTCGAGCATCCCGCCGATGACGATGGTGCCCTCGCCGGGGTCGGCAAACTGGCCGGTATCGGCGATGCAATCCACGTCCACCTCGGTGGCGTCTTCGAGGAACTTGTCCACCAGCACGGGCCGTTCGGGCGACGCCTCGACGGCGAAGCGCATGTAGTGTGACAATTCGGCGTCCGAATAAACAATTTGCATCGCGCGTCCGCCCAATACGAAACTTGGCCGCACGAGCACCGGGTAACCCAGCCCCTTGGCGGCCGCCAGGGCCTCGATTTCGTCAGTCGCGATGCCGTTGGGCGGCTGCGGGATTTTCAGCCGGTCGAGCATCGCGGCGAACAGCTTTCGGTCCTCGGCAATCTCGATGCTCTGCGGGCTGGTGCCGAGGATGTTCACGCCGTTTTTCTGGAGGTCCAGCGCCAGGTTGAGCGGCGTCTGCCCGCCAAACTGCGCGATGGCGCCCCAGCACTTCTCGCGCTCGTAAATGTGCAGCACGTCCTCTAGCGTGAGCGGTTCGAAGAACAGCTTGTCGCTCGTGTCGTAATCGGTCGAGACCGTCTCGGGATTCGAGTTGACCATCAGCGTCTCGTAGCCGTCCTCCTTGAGCGCGAACGCGGCGTGGACGCAGCAGTAATCGAATTCGATCCCCTGCCCGATGCGGTTCGGCCCGCCGCCGAGGATCATCACCTTGCGCTTGTCGGACGGGCGCACTTCATCGTCGCCCCGGTCGTAGGTGGAGTAGAAGTAGGGCGTGTAGGCCTCGAACTCAGCCGCGCAAGTGTCGACGAGCCGGTAGCTGGGGACCAGGCCGAGTTGCCGGCGCTCGGCGCGGACCTGGTCCTCCGAGCGGCCGGTCAGATGGGCGATCTGGCGGTCGGAAAAACCGAGTGCTTTGGCTTTGGCCAACTGGTCCGGGTTCATTCGTTGGGGACGCAAAAGAAAATCCAGCAAAGGAAACCCAAAGGCGGCCCCAGTGTCCAGAGTGAAAAGCCGGTGCGGGTAATCCCTCAGTGAATGCCGGTGGGGCGAGCGTCCTCGCGAGCCGGAGCCAAGA
>CAZZAQ010000462.1:626-4547 GCA_964652165.1 uncultured Bifidobacterium sp. | reverse complement strand
CGGCGCGCTCATGAGGGCGGCGATGAGCGCCAGCAGCCGGCCGGCGGCGCCGCCGTCGAGCACGCGGTGGTCGAAGCTGAGCGTCAGGTTGCCTTCCGTCACCGGGACGAATTGGCCCTTGTGCGGGTCCCAGTTCGGCGCCATGCGGCCCGCTCCCATGCCGAGCACGAGCGTTTGCTCAGGGAGCGGAATCGGCGTCGCCCAGGTGAGACCGAACGTCCCGAAGTTCGTCACCGTGGCGATGGACCCTCCGGTGGCCTCGGATGGCAACCGGCGTTGGCGCGCCAGGTCCACCAGCTTGTTGTACGGCTCGACGAGTTCCTTGAGCGGGCGTTTGTCCACGGCGCGCAACACGGGAACGAGCACGCCGTCCTCCGCCTCGACGGCAAATCCGACGTCGATGGCTTTGGGGTGAACGATATGATTGCCGATCAGCCGGCCGGCGGGGGCGCTGTTTTCGGAGAGTGCGATGGCCAGCGCGCGCAACGCGTAGAGGGCCGGCCCGGGTTTGGGGTTGCTGGCCTTGCGATGGGCGAGCATTGCGTCCAGGACGACGGGCAACGCCACGGTCGCCAAGGGGCGGGTCCAGCTCCGGCGCATGGCGTCGGCCACGGCCACGCGCATCGTGGAGGCTGGAGTGAGCTTGTCCTTCTCGAGGTGGGCAATGAAATTCTCGAAGTCCTGGATGGTCACGCGGCCCGCGGCGCCGCTGCCGGCAAGCCCGGCAAGGTCGGCGGCGTGCAGGCCCAATTCGTTCATTCGCGCCTTCATGCGCGGCGACATGTAGCTGGCGCCGGCGGCATGTGCCGGCACCGGGAGGCCGCGCACGGTGGGCTCGACGCCTTGCCTGGGCGAGCCGTTGCCCGGTTTCGCCTCGGCGACTGGCGCGGTTTCCGATGTTTCGGCGGACTGTTCCGGCGACGGCTTGTCGAGGCCCAGGCGTTCCGCGTCTGCCGCCGTGGCGTCCACGTATCCGAGCACCGCCCCGACGGGATAACTCTCGTTGAGCTTCACGAGGAGTTTGGCGACTTTGCCGCGGCACGGCGCGGTGACGTTCATCGTCGCTTTGTTCGTCTCCACTTCGAGCACGTCCTGGTCGGCCTCGACGCTGGCGCCGGGTTGGACCAGCAGGCTAATGACGGTGGCCTCGGCGATGGACTCGCCGAGCTGCGGCATGATGATGGGAATTTGGGGCACGGGAGAAAGTGTGGAATCGTTTCGCAGCTCAATCTCTAGACCAGCCGGGACATTCATTCCCGGGGTAGCCGCCGACGTGAGGAGGCGGATAGACCAAACGGGAAGGACGAGTCCACCTCCTCACGTCGGCGGCTACAAGCTGGATGTGTTTCATGCGAGGTATGAAATAACCGGGCTAGGGCAGCTTGGCACTGGGGCTTTGGCGCTTCAATTTCAAATCTCGAATTTCAGATTTCAAATCTGGCCCTTACCCGACGTCCACCCGCCCCATGGCGAAGGGGAGGAGCTTCAATTCGATCTTGCCGGAGACGGAGGCCTGTTCCTCGCCAGGCTGCTTCCGGAATTCTTCCGGCTGGCTCACGGCTTGTTCCGTGGTGGTTTCGTCGAGGTAGCGGACGCGGGCCGTGCAGGTGCCGGTCTTGATTTTGAGTTCCTGCGGGTCACCCGTGAGGTTGGCCGCGAGGATTCGCCGCCGGCCCTGCGCGTCGAACAGCGTCAGCCCTTCGGCCAGCAGCGGATGCGTGGAGTGCGTCGGGTAGAGTTGCCGGGCGCCGAACTGCGCGATGTCCGCAAAGACATGATACATCGGAAAGACCGCTCCGGGTTCGCTCGGGAACTCAGCAGGCAGGGGCGATCCGGCGTCGGTTTCCATCAGCCCGCGCCAGCCGGTAGTTTCGTAGTAGGTCAGGCTGTGCACAAAGCCGGTGGCGGCCAGCCGGGCGATGCTGCCGAGCGTCCAGCCGGCGGCGAAGAGCGAGAGCTGGCGCGGATCAACGTCGGATGGAAGACTCGACAGTGCGCCGGTCCGCTCGCTCTCCGCTCGTTCGTTGTCCCGAATGCGCAACGTGATCGGGGAGACGACGACCGGCCGGGGCGTGAAGTGCCGCGCGCTTTCGACGTTGTACACCTGCCCGGCGAGGTTCTCGACCAGGGTCGTGTTGTCGAAGGCGTGGACCTGTGGATTGTTCGAGTAACAGAGGCTCGACGCGGCGCCCGCCTGAAGCCGGACGCGATTGGATTCCGCGAAGGAATCGCGCGTGCCGGCGGCGAACAGCACCGCGGGAGCGTACTGTTGGAGAGCGGGCCGGACTTGTTGCACGGTGCGCTCGCTGGCCGGGTTTTCGGAGTCATGGAGGATGATCCAGAGCAGCAGCTTGGGCCGCACCCGTTCGAGGTTTTGCAGGAAATCCGGCAGCAGCCTCTCTGTGTGTTCGCACAACCCGAGAGCCACGTGCAGGCCGCATCCCAGCGTTTTGGCTTCGGTGTCGGCTTGTTCGAGCAGTTTCGGATGCGCCGGATCGTCCAGCCGCAGATCCACCCGCAGGTGCGACAACTTGAGGGCCCGGAGGCGTTCGACTTCGCGGGCGCTGAGCGGGCGCCGGTGGCTCGCCACGCACAAACCGAGCGGCGGCAGGGCGACGACCGGTGTCGTGGCGATGGAGAGCTGCGGGGGCCGGCCAATGTTCACCGGCAGGATCGGGCGCACGTTGCCCTCCAGGCTCAACGTGACGGATTGTTGCACTCGGTCTCCGGCCTTGACCGGATGGGGCAGCGGGAGGGCGAGGGGAGTGCAATAGGTCTTGAACGAGGCGTCGGTCCAGTTGCGCTGGTCCTCCATCTCGAAGGTGTCGCCCTCCATCTCAAGCCGCGCCGTGATGCCCGTGGCCGCCACTTCGTAAGCCAGCCCGCGGATGTCGAAGAACGGCTGGTGCGGCGAAATGTCGCGCGAGAAATTGCCTTGCTCGGTCGTGCCATCGACGTGCTCGACGGCCACCGGCTTGCCGGCACATTCGAGGATGGGATGCAGGATGCAAATGCCGATGCGGTTGCGCCGGAAGTCCGAGTGCGCCTGGCCGTCGAACGTGAAGCGAATTCGCCCGGACGGCTCGCCCGTCATCACGCCCTGCCAGGCGTAGTCCACCGGGCCGAGCCGGCAGCGCGCCTCGAAGACGAGTCGGAAGGAGTCGGATTGGATTTCCCGCTCCCGAATCGTGATTTGCGGCGGAACGGTCGACCAGTCCTCGTGCCGCACTGCCGCGTAGAGGGCGCGGACGACTTCGTGGTCGCCGAGCCGGATGTGGCGGAGGAAGGCCGAGTCCGGCTCGAACCGCATGGAAAGGGGTCCCGCGCGCAGTTCCAACGGCCGCGCCGGGGTGCGGCCGGAGTAGAGAAAGGCTTTGGACAACATGGGCGGGATTGTGGGCGAACGGAGCGGGCTGGGCAGCAAAAATCCTACTTCAACGGTTCGACCCGCAGGATTACGCCGAACGGGTCGAACAAGACGCGCTCGTCCAGCACGCCATCGCGATCCCGGTCGAGCAGGCTTTCGCGCACAACTCCGTTGGTGTAGAAGTCCCGCTTCCAGTAGCCGAGCTTGTTCGACGCGGCGAAAACTGTTTCGGCTGGCACGCCAAACTTCCATCGCGTTTCGGCGTCCGGTTTGCCGTCAAAGTTCGCGTCGAAGCGGACGGATGAAATCACTTCATTCGAGTAAGTAATCCAGAGGTCCAGCTTGCCGTCGAAATTTCCATCCTCTTGGCCCGATAAGGCCTGCCCGCCTTGGTAGAAAGTCCAAGCGTCAGGCTTTCCGTCGAAATTCCGGTCCACCGAAAACTCCACGTATTGTCCGTGCCGGTACGTGTACCAGGCATCGGCCCGGCCGTCGTCGTTAAAATCACGAGTGTCGACATCCGAGTAGGACCGCTGCAACGTTTGGGCATAGTG
>CAZZAQ010000462.1:0-616 GCA_964652165.1 uncultured Bifidobacterium sp. | reverse complement strand
CCCAACCACCCCAGCACTCCACCCAGAAGGAACAAGCCAATCAGGATCAAGTGCGGCTTCGGTTTCGAGGGCGCTGGGGCCACCAGAAGCCTTCCCGCGTCGCGCGCGGAAGCTCCCGCCTTCAACCCGAAGCGCTCCTCGATTTCGCGCAGCGCCTCTTCGGCCCGCGGCAAGTCTGTTTCTGTCACGAGCAAGCGATAGCCCCCGACGATGCTCAATTGCGGCAACAGCCCGCCGCAGTCATCCGAATTGACGACCACCGGGATGCCGGAATCTTCCAGGTGCTTGGCCGCCACCTGTGCGTCGAGCGGGTTTGCGAACGTGCAAAGCACGACCGAGCGGGCCTCAGGCTGCGCTCCCGTCGGGCTGTGCGGGCTGACCGTTTCCGAAGTGAACAGCCCCTTGCCACAGCTTGAGCAAACGTCGGCGCCGGGCGCGTTTTCGTGTCCGCAGTAGGAGCAACGGGTGGCCGGCATGGTCCAATCCTGCCGGCATCCTGCGCGTTCTGCCCGGCGCCGTCAACTTAACAAGCCGAACGGAACCGGGTTAGTTTGGTTCTAAGGTGGGGCGAGCGTCCTCGCGAGCCGGCTCGCGAGGACGCTCGCCCCACCAATCT
>CAZZAQ010000461.1:0-4555 GCA_964652165.1 uncultured Bifidobacterium sp. | reverse complement strand
GCGGCGCGCAGCTTGGGATTGGAACTGGCCAGAGCGGAAAGGATGTCCTCCGGCTTTAGCTGACCAATCCCTTCGAGCGTCCACAGCGCATGAAGGCGGGGGACGTCGTTCGCGCCGCTGGACGCCACCGCGCGCAATGCCGGCGCGACCGAACCATCGCCTCGTTCGACGAGCAGCCGCTGGGCGGTGTCGCGCCACCAACCGTTGGCGTGCGAAAGCATTGCGACCAGTTCCGCGGGGCTGGCTTTCGAGAGCTGAGGCCGTTCATTCCGGGGAGATGACCGCGTCCCGGCGACGCGCCAGATGCGGCCTTTGTCGAGCACTTTGTCCAGGCCGCGGTCCTCGATCTGGCTGCGGAGGTAAGAGGTGACAAACATCCTGTGCTGGATGATTCCGCGGTACATGTCGACGATGTAGAGAGCGCCGTCCGGACCGTTGTAGAGATTGACCGGGCGAAACAGTTCGTCGGTGGAGGCGAGGAATTCGTTCTTTTCATACGCGTTGTGCGCGGTGATCCCTCCGGCCTGCTCGCTGAGGATGTCGCGGCGGATGAGATTCGCGGCAGGATCGCAGACGAAGGCATTGCCCGCGCAGCCCGGCAGCGCTTCGCCGCGGTAAATGCAGGAGCCACAGGCGGCGGTGAATTTCTCCAGCGTGCCGTCGGGGCGCAAGGTTCTGGGCTGGTAGCCGCGATTGACTCCGGGATTCATGCGAGCGGGCCAGAGGGTCTGGTCCTTCGCGATTTGGACGCCGATGCCCGGCGCCTTTTGCCAGCCGGCGAAGTAGTGCGAAGGCACGAGATCGCCGCGGAGATGGTCGGCGTTCAACGAGTAAAAGAGCCGGCCGAAGTCGTCCTGGGACAAACCCCATTGCGCGCGTTGCGGCATCGGCTCGCGCTGCCATTTGCCGTCGATGAACCGGTAGCGCCACGGGTGGTAGAGCGAGTAAATCCAGTTGTCCATCGCCAGGACGAGCGAGTTGGCGGTGTGCTCCGGATTTTGCTGGCTGCCAAAGTCGGTCGCCACGGCCACGCGCGGTCCGGGTTTGTCGTTCTCGATCGGGTAGAACCACAAGTTCGGCGGTTCGGCAATCAATACGCCGCCGCGCACGTGAAGCAACGCCCGCGGCATCACCAACCCTTCGAGAAACACCGCGCACTTGTCCGCGCAACCGTCCTCATCGGTATTCTCCAGAATGGAAATCCGGCCAACCGGAGTGTCCTCGCCCCCGCCATCGAGGTTCCGCATGTAACCGCGCATCTCGACGACCCACAGCCGCCCATCGGCGTCGAATTGCGCGGCCACCGGCGACTCGACCATCGGCTCGCTGGCGAAGAGTTCCACTCGGAAGCCGGGCCGCAATTTGAACTTTCTCACCGCCGCATCTGGCGACAGCGGCGGCGCGGGCGGGATCAACTCCTTCGGAATGCGGGACACCTGCGTTTCACCCTTCCTGTCGCCACGCTGGGCTTTTGCAAGGTCGAGTGGAAGCAGCGTCGCGAGGGCGAGGCTGAAGGCGATTTTAGCGTTGGTTCTGCAGCCCATGACAGGCAATTGGCGACGTTGGACGGCGGCTGCGCGCCGCGTATTCTCCCCTACCCCAGCGAAAGCTTCTCCTGAATAGTCGTGCCAAGGGGATTCGAGACCCGTGTTTGCGTTCTCCTCAGAAGCACTGCAACGATCGAACAGAATCCTATTTTTCGGTCGCTTGTTTCCACCTCTTGACAATCCAAACAGCGTGATACAAAATCGTATCACGATGAAAACAGCCAGCGTCAGAGAGCTTCGCAACGACTTCGCCCGCCTCAGCGCGTGGTTAGAGAACGGCGAGCCGGTGGAAATTACGAAAAGCGGCAAGGTCTTCGCCCACCTCATTCCTGCCACCGGAGCTGGTCCGCGCAAGCTCGTCAAGCCGGACATCCTCAAGCGGCTCAAGAAAACGTGGGACGGGCGCGTGTTCTCGGCCCGGGAAGTCGCCGACATGCGAGCGGCGGAACTCGAAGGGGAAGAAGGATGACCGCCTACCCGGACACCTCTTTCCTCTGCGCAATCTACCGGTCGCAGGACAACTCCCCTGATGCGGCGGCGCACTTCAAGGCCATGACGGAGCCGTTGCACGTCACCGGACTTCTGCTTTACGAGTTCCGCCAATCCCTTCGGTTTCAAGTCTGGCGCCACACGCACGACCCAAAACAAGGAATCTCCGAAACGGATTGCGACAAGGCGCTGGCCGATTTGCAGTCCGACCTGGACAGCGGCGCGGTGGTGATCGCCGCGGCGGATTGGGCGGTTGTGCACCACACCGCCGAGCAACTGTCTGCGAGCCACACCAAGGCCGAAGGACACCGGGCGTTGGACACGCTCCATGTCGCCACGGCGTTGCACTTGGAGGCGAAGGAATTTCTGACTTTCGACGAACGCCAGCGCAAGCTCGCCCTGGCCGAAAGCCTGGCGGTCAAACCTTGACATTTCACGACTCCTTGGTCGCTCGGATGGTGGAGCCGAGGGGATTCGAACCCCTGACCCCCACAATGCCATTGTGGTGCTCTACCAACTGAGCTACGACCCCATCCGTAATAGGGGAGCGACACGGTAGGAAAGGGTTCTTCTCCTTGTCAAAGACTATTTCGTTCTGTTCCTTGCCGCCGGATTGCCGCACAAAGAATCCATGACCACGGGCGCCACGCTGCTGAAGCTTGAGAAAGTCACCAAGCATTACGTCGCCGCTGGGGGCGCTGAGCCGGTCACGGTGCTGCGCGAGGTGGATCTGGCCATTGGGGCCGGGGAGTCCCTCGCGATCCTTGGGCCAAGCGGCTCGGGCAAGAGCACGCTGCTGAATCTGCTCGGCACGCTGGATCAGCCGACCTCGGGGCGCGTCTGGCTCGACGGCGTCGATCTGAGCACCCTGCGCGAAGAGGAACTCGCCGCCGTGCGCAATCGCCAGATGGGTTTCATTTTCCAGTCCCATCACCTGCTGCCTCAGTGCAGCGTGCTCGAAAATGTCCTGGTGCCCACCCTCGCCGACGCGGGCAGGAAAACCCGCGTCGGCGCCGGCGAGCGCGCCCGCAGGTTGCTCCAGCGCGTCGGGCTGGAAGCCCGCCTGCACCATCGGCCGGGCCAGCTCTCGGGCGGCGAACGCCAGCGCGTGGCTGTCGTTCGGGCCCTGATCAACCAGCCCAAGCTCCTCCTGGCCGACGAGCCCACCGGCGCGCTCGACCGCGCCAGCGCCCAGTCCCTGGGCCAATTGCTGGCCGGATTGAATCGCGAGGAGGGCGTCACCCTCGTCGTCGCCACGCACGCGGCCGACCTCGCCCGCCAAATGCAGCGCGCCCTCGAACTGCGCGACGGCGCGCTCGTGGCCGTCCAGCCGTGAGCCTCGAAGCCGAGATGGCCGCGTACTACGCCGAGCGGGCGCAGGAGTACGAGAGTATCTACGAGAAGCCGGAGCGGCTTGAGCAACTCGGCGCACTGAAGCGGCTGGTGCGCGTCACTCTTGCCGGCCGGCGCGTGCTCGAAGTCGCGTGCGGAACCGGCTACTGGACCGCGGTCGCGGCCGAGGCCGCCACGCGCGTCACCGCCTTCGACGTAAATGAATCCGTGCTCGCGCTGGCGCGAGCCAAGGGACTTGACCCGAGGCGCGTGAAGTTTCTCCTCGGGGACGCCTACGAGCCGCCACCATTTGCGGAGCGTTTTGACGCGGCTCTCGTGGCGTTCTGGTGGTCGCACATGCCTCGGAGGCGCGTGGGTGGCTTCCTGGAGCGGCTGCATGCGCTCCTCGAGCCCGGCGCGGTCGTGCTCTGCCTCGACAACACATTTGTCCCTGACCAAAGCACTCCCATCACGCGGGTGGACGGGGACGGGAACACCTTCCAAACGCGCCGGCTGCAAAACGGGCACGAGTTCGAGGTGCTGAAGAATTTTCCGACGGAGGAAGCGATGCGCGCGGCGATCGGTCTGGTCGCCGACAACGCGGAAGTGAAGTGGCTCCAACACTACTGGCTGCTCAGCTATCGGCTGCGCGCGTGACGGAGGGGGCAAGGAATGGATGCAGGCTGTGCAATAGCTGCGACGCGGCGTTTGGCCATCTCTGGCCGACGTTGCCCATCACCCGGAGGGAGAATTGACAATAGCCCGGCAGTTCACTGCCGGGTTCAGTTTAGCCATTGCACAAGTCCCGAAGGGTCGACTGAATTTGTCGAATTGATTCAGCCGTCCCTTCGGGACGGGAGGTCATGCTTGCGGAGTCCCGCCCTTGAAAGGGCGGGCTATTTTCAAATCTCTCTTCGGGAGAGAGTTGGCCGAAAGAACTTTCGCGCCGTGAAGCCAGGCGCCGGCGCCACAACAAAGTAGGGCAGGCGTCTCGCCTGCCCTGGCCGCGAAGCGGCCAGCGGCGCGCCTTTGGCCGCGTAGCGGCCAAACGGAGGCGCGCCTTCGGCGCTGGGCAAGCGAGACGTCTGCCCTACTTTGGCAATTCTCACACTTTGCAAAGTGTGATAGTTCCCAAGGAATGGAAGCGCGCCTTTCCAATGACCCTGCGCGGGCCGCGCTGAGTTCAC
>CAZZAQ010000460.1:1077-4557 GCA_964652165.1 uncultured Bifidobacterium sp. | reverse complement strand
CCCGGGGCTGCCCAAACCTATCGCCTGTTGGTGGAAAAACATCCCCAGGAGGCAGACGCGGTCCGCGTCTTCACCGACGAATTGGCCAGCCGGGCGCTGGCTGCCAAACACTATCAAGAAGCGGCGGCCATCGCCGGGCACTCGCTCGATTTGCAGCCCAATCATCCGTCGGCGCTCAAGATCCTCACACGGGCGCAGGTCTTGCTCAGGGATTTCCCCGCAGCCGCAGTCACGGCCCGGAAACTCAACAGCCTGTATCCGGAGGATGCAGGCGAGATCACGCAATTCCTGGCTGCCCGATCCGGCGAAGCCTTCCGGGACGGCAACTACACCGAAGCCGTCGCGCTGCTAACGCTTTCTCAGGAACTGCAACCCAGTCCCGACACCCTGCAGGCCCTGGCCACGACCCAGTTTGTCCAGGGCGATTTTCCCGCTGCCGCGGCCAACTTCAAGAAGCTTCTGTCAGGCGATTCCTTCGGCCTCGAGCACGTCCGGCGGTATGCGGATGCGCTCGGCGCCCTGGGGCCTTCTCGCCAGGGCCACCAGGACTTTGAGACCTGGAGCCTGGCTCGCGAGTCGGTTACCGAAACAGTGGCTGCTCAGATCAGCGTCGAGCACGCTGGATTGACTCTGCAGGCCGGAGACGAGTCTCGGGCGCGCAAGCTGGTGGCACAGGCGTCAAGGCCCGGCAGCAGCACGTTGCCGCCTGAATCTTTCGGACGGCTCGGATGGTGGTATGGCAAGCTCGGGCGAGGGCAGGAGGCTGCTCAGTTGCTGAAAGCCGCAGTGCAGCAGCGGCCCGGAGACCGCATGCTGCAGAACGACCTGGGTTGGGCAGAACTGGAACAACAGAAGGCCGATTCTGCCCTTCAGCGTTTCGCGGAAGCTGCCTTGGAAACTGATTCGAGCTTTCCTCTGGGAAACACACCGGCGATGGGCTCCGCTCTGGCCTACTGGTCGACGGGCCAGAGCGACGTTGCGCTGGCAAGATTCGATTCCGTCGCCCGGGCCTTTCCGCAATGGCTGAATTCGGCGTGGGTCCGAGGGGTGTATTCGCGCCGCGTCACCGAAGCCGTTACGGAAATCCACTCCGCCCGCAAGGCCGAAGCGGAATTCAACCGGGCCCAGTTCGTGGCCGCCGCCGATCTTTACCGTTCCCTCCTGCAGAAACACCCGTCCGATGCCGGCCTGCTGCGCAAGTATGCCGACACACTCGGCGCCCAAGGACCGCCCCAGCGAGGGGTGGAGGAGTTGCAGAAACTGCTGGCGCGAGCCCAGCCCTCATCTCCGGAAGCTGCGATCGAGGCGAAGATCGACGTAGCCGGGCTCATGCTGCTGGCCGGAAATCCGGCGCCGGCCGAAGAGCATACCGGGATGGCCCGCCTCGACCCCAGGGCCCGCGAAGCCGCCCCACTGGCCCGCATGGCCTGGTGGTACTTCCGCTCCGGCAAGACACCCGTCACCCTGGAAAACGAGCTGCGCCGCGAGCTGCAGAAGCATCCGGGTGAGCCGCTGCTGGAGAATGCCCTGGGCTGGCTCGAGCTGGAACGCAATAACTGGCGTGGCGCCTTGGAGCGTTTTGGTCTGGCCCAGGCCACTTCGCGCGCCTATCCCCTGGGAAATGTGCCGGACCTGGGGCAAAAGATCGCATTCTGGCGCAGTGACTCCCGCATGCGGCCCGGGGTCGTGGAGTCGATTGACCCGATCTTCGAACGGCTGCCGCAATGGACCAACCCCAAGTGGGTGGAAGCGCTGTATCCTGCGCACGTGGCAGCGAGCGTCGCCGAAATCCAGGCCGAACTGCTCAAGCGCCGCCAGGCTCGCCAGGCGCGAATCGCCGGCCCAGGCCAGTGATCGCTTCCCACGGCCTTCGCCGGCAACTCTCCCCGGAAGAAACTCACGCCCAGAAAGTTCTATCCAGCGTTCGGTACTGAATCGCCTCGGCAATGTGCTTTGACGCCAGCGATTCTACGCCCTCGAGGTCGGCTATCGTCCTAGCCACCTTGAGGATGCGGTCGTGCGCACGGGCGGTGAGTCCCTGCTGCTGCATGGCGCGCTCCAGTTGGCGCTCGCTGTCGGTAGAGAGCTCGCAATACGTGCGGATCTGCTTGGGCGCCATCTGCGCATTCGAGTAGATGCGGTCGCGGGCGGAGGCGAAGCGGTCAAGCTGCACCTGCCGGGAGCGCTCCACGCGCTGGCGGATCTCCGGAGAGCCCTCCGGCGGCGCGTCGCCGCGCAGCTCCTTGTAGTTCACCGCGGGCACGTCAATGTGAATGTCAATCCGATCGAGCAGTGGTCCGGAAATCTTCGACATATAGCGCTGGATCATGGGCGGCGTGCAGTGGCAGTCGCGGCTGCGGTCGTTGAAATATCCGCAAGGACACGGGTTCATGGCCGCCGCCAGCATGAAGCGCGCGGGAAAGGTCAGCGACATGGCCGCGCGCGCGATGGATACGCTTCCGTCCTCCAGCGGCTGGCGCATCACTTCCAGGACGTTCCTCGGGAACTCCGGCAATTCGTCAAGAAAGAGCACGCCGTTGTGCGCCAGCGAGACCTCGCCCGGCCGCGGGATGATGCCGCCGCCGATGAGTCCGGCGTCGGAGATGGTGTGGTGCGGTGAGCGAAAGGGGCGCGTGCCCACCAGCCCCTGGCGGGCGTCAAGCACTCCGGCCACGCTGTGGATCTTGGTGGTTTCCAGCGCCTCCTCAAAGGTCATCGAAGGCATGATGGTGGGGACGCGCTTGGCCAGCATGGTCTTGCCCGACCCGGGAGGCCCGATCATCAGGATGTTGTGCCCGCCGGCGCAGGCTACTTCCATGGCGCGCTTGGCGGTCTGCTGCCCGCGGACGTCGCGGAAGTCCACGCTGAACTCGCGGGCTTCATTGAGTAAGGCGTCGGGGTCCACCAGGAGCGGCTGCGCGCTGTTCTGCCCGTTCAAGAGCTGCACCACTTCCATCAGCGATTTCACCGGATAGACGTTCACCCCGCTGACCACGGCCGCCTCGCGCGCGTTCACTTCCGGCACCACCAGGTTCTTAATGCCGTTGCCGCGCGCCGCGATGGCGATGGGCAGTGTGCCGCGGATGCCGCGCACTCCGCCGTCGAGCGAGAGTTCGCCCACCAGCACAAAGTCCGGCAGCTCTTTGCGGGTGAGCGCGCCGTAACAACCCAGGATGCCGAGCGCCATGGGCAAGTCGAAGCCCGAACCTTCCTTCTTGATGTCAGCCGGCGCCAGGTTGATGGTGATGTGCGTGGGCGGAACGTCGTAGCCGCAGTTCTTCAGCGCCGCGCGGATGCGCTCCCGGCTCTCGCGCACCGCCGCATCCGGCAGCCCGACGGTGGTGAAGTGGTCTTCCGGGGTCTTGATGCCGGAAACGTCCACCTCGACCTCAATGATGGAGGCGTCAATGCCGTAGACCGCGGCGCTGAGGGTCTTGAACAGCATGCAGATCCCTGTCGAGCGCGGCCGTCCCGGCCGGG
>CAZZAQ010000460.1:357-1067 GCA_964652165.1 uncultured Bifidobacterium sp. | reverse complement strand
GTCTTGTTCCGATTCTGGAAAACCGCGGGGGAGTAGCCCAAACCTACATCGCAAGCAACTCCTGAGGCACAAGGCGGCGGCGGATGGGATCAATGGCGAAGCCCAGGCTTTCCAGGGACGTCGCCCCCAGCAGATGGCCGTCACCGGGTTCGGCGACGACCAGGGTCACGTTGGCTTCGGTCCCGTTGAGCCGCACAACCGCACCGGCTGTATCGCGCTCAACCGTCCTGCCGTCGGCCACAAGGAAGGATCGCCTGGACAGGCGCGGCACTCCAAGTCTTTCGAGCACTTCGCGCGGAACCCAAGACAGCGTGGCGCCAGAGTCCACGAGCAACTCAACCTCGGCGACTCGTTGGGGATCGGTCGGATGCGCAATCGTGACCACGACTGAGAACTGTCCCATCCCTTCCTCCTGCTTGTGATTGTACAACCGAATCTGTCCCTTTTCTTTACCTGTTCCCTCTGTGTCCTCTGTGGTTAGAGCTTTCCGCTCCCGTATAATTCCCCGTCTATGCGCACGGAATATCATCACTGGCATTCACCGCGGATCGGGCACGAGATGGGAATCGCTGTGTTCGGGCACTGGGGGCCGCCGCTACTGGGATTTCCCACCAGCGCGGGCGGCGAGTGGGAGCTGCACGATCAGGGCCTGGTGGGCGCGCTCGCCGACTTCATTGACGCCGGCCGCGTGAAGATCTTCACCATTGATT
>CAZZAQ010000460.1:0-347 GCA_964652165.1 uncultured Bifidobacterium sp. | reverse complement strand
TTTACAACAAAGGCGCGCACCCTTTTCACCGCTCCTGGATGCAGAAGCAGTTCGATGAATACGTGCGCTTTGAGGTGGTGCCCTTCATCCACAACCACTGCCAGAATGAGGTTGGCATTTCCACCGTAGGCATGTCGTTCGGCGCGTATCACGCCGCCAACACCCTGTTCAAGCACCCCGACGTGTTCAAGCGCTGCTTCGCCATCTCCGGCATGTACGACGTGCGCAACTTCCTGGACGGCATGTACGACGACAACCTCTACTTCAACAACCCGGTGGACTACCTGCAGGGCCTCTCCGACCCCTGGTTCTACGAGCAGTACGCCAGTTGCGACATCCACATTGTC
>CAZZAQ010000459.1:0-4563 GCA_964652165.1 uncultured Bifidobacterium sp. | reverse complement strand
CCCTGGGCTGGATTATTTGGCCCCGTTGGGGCATCTCAGAAACTGAGATGCACCCAAGCGTAAACAGATTGAACGGTCGATTTCGCGGAGGGCACCGCTTTAGTCACGGTTCCGCGGGAGCGTCGCCCAGCCGGAGTCGATGCAGATGAGGTCCGTGCAGGCCTCGGGGAGCCGGCGCAGTCAGTGGGGAGTTCGAAGGCTCGCCCGGGCGCTCTCCGTTGAGAGGAGGATGTGATTAACCTGAAATTTGAGTACCGAACGCTTTCCGGCCGCCAGATTTTCGCTCGTTTGGCTCGTTTGGCTCGTTTGGCGCTTTTGCTCCGGCGGGCCGTCTGCTACGCTGGCTCCTGTGGGCGATAGTTGCGTCAACTGCCGGCCGGGCCTGAGTTCACTGCGCGCCGGGGCTTTCTTGTTCGCGGCGAGCCGGAACTCGGCGCTCCGGGGCGGCCTGAATCCGCCACTTCTCTGTGGTTCAAAGCAGTCTCACCTTTGGTTGCGGCTTCGCCGCGCTGTGTTCTATTGCGGCTGTCCATTGAATTGGAAGCTGGACGGCGTGGAAGAGGCCGGCGAACTGGCTCCATCTGCCAACGGATCAAACCAGATCAAACCAAATCAAACCAGAATCCTGAGCCTACAATTCGACCCACGAGATGATGACAAGCTTGCCCGGCGGGCCGAAGGAACCGAGCGCTTCATCATAATGGAACAAGTAGTGGCCATCGACCTTGACGGTGCGCGCCACGCAAGCCCCGCAGAAGTTCACGTCGGTGGTGCCGCCGCCGGAGAGCTTGAATTCGGTGCTGGGCGCGTAGATGGCGCCGCAGAAGTCGCCGTTGCTGGGCAGGGTGAGGTTTTTGAGGCTCGGCAGTCCGTAGAAGATGAAGTTCGTCGTGCGGCCCGTGTTGTTGACCCCTGCGCCCCCAATGTCCGCGTTTGGACCGGCGACGTACATCGAGAGGGAGCTGCCCGGCAGGATGTCGATGCCGCCATTGACCGTCACGCTGCCGTCCACGATGAGGGTGGCGTTGCCCAAAACGCCCAGCTTATCGTTGTTGCCCATGGTCAGACTGGACATCACGTAAGTGCCGGAGCCGAGGAGGTAACGGTAAGTGTTCGTTCCGACGGTGCCGCCTCCGGGCGAGCCAAGACTGCCGGAGTCGGAGGGCCGATTCACGTCGGGCAGGCTGATGTTCAGGTCGTCGCTGAACCAGCCGGGTTGTATGCCCAGCCTGCCGCCATCGACCCACGGTTCGCTGCCCACCGTGCCATTGGCGCCGACGTTGGCGATGCCGCCGGGGCCGGTTCGCAAGCGGCCCTTGATGTTCGCATTGCCGGTGCTGAGGGCGTTCTCCAAGCCGGAAATAGTGGAGACGTCCCCGTTGTCTTTGTTCTTGGCCGGATCATAAAGTCCGGCTGCGGTGCTGTAGTTGGTGTCGCGGCTGTCGTAGCTGTCGGTGGAGATGGTGTTGCCGTTCATGGTGATCCGCTCACGGGCGACCATGCCCTTGACGAACAGAAATGTCCTCTTGGCGGTAACTTCCACGGCACGGGCGATGTATTGGTCGCCGCCGATACTGACACTGGCGGCGGCCAGCAGCGGAGGGTCTGCCTGCGCCACCAGCGCGGCCAACCGCACGTATCCGGTGCAGACGATGACGGGCAGCAAGGCGTTGGTGTTGATGATAGAGACGTCGAAGAAACTGTCCCCGCCAGTCTTCCCGGAGTTCGAGTAGATGTAGCCGTTCTGCGTCCAGCCATTGACCGCCAGGCTGGTCTCCCGCGGGTTGTTCAAATGCGCAAGGGCCTCCTCGATGCCGGCCTCAATAACCGGGATGCAATGGTTCCAGGCCTGGGAGCGGGCGACCGACTGGTTCTGGCTCTTGATGAGTGTGAGGGCCGAGACCAGCACGATGCCGATGATCCCGGCCACGAACAAAGTGACAACGAGGATGTTCCCGCAGCGGGAATTTCGGGTGAGGCGAAGCGTTTTCATTCTTCCTCTTTCTTGTTGCGGATGACGATACGGGCGGCCTGGGCCTGCTCGGAGTTGGCCTTGATCCCCAGGATCTTGCGCGAACAGCCCCAGGTGACGCTCACGACCTTGCAGTTGGTCAGGTCGCTGATGGGGTAGAGATTGTAGCTGTTGGACTGTGGCGTGCGCTGGTAGAGTGCGAACCGAAGAAAATCGCAGTCATCCAGCAACGTGTTGGTCTGCCCGCCCTTGACGCGCGTGAGCAAACGGGTGGCCGGGGAATAGACGTAGCTGAGCGTCGTCAGGTCCTTATCCACGAACGACACGGTGTTGGTGTTGTAAGTGGACAAATAGCGCACCTGCCGGAGGTCGCGCGACATGACGTCGATCGCAATCCGGTTGGAATGGTCGAGATCCACGTAGTTGAACATCTCCGCCAGGCTGCGTCCGGTCGAGACGGAGAGGCCCACGAGGACCAGCAACAGCAGGCCCGTGAGGCCCAGCGCAATGATGAATTCAAACAGGGAGTGCCCCGCGCGGCAGGCCCGAGGACCCCCGCTAGTAGAGATAATTTTGAATCCCGGACTTGCTAACATAAGTGAGGATTTCGCGCGTGCGCGGCAGGTTGGCCGTTTTCCAGTTCAACTCCACCCGGACCCGCCGCAGGTCGTCTGCATAGGAAACGGAGGCGGGGAATCTGGTGATCGTGACCGCGCCATAATACAAGACACCGGCGCCGTTGGTGTTGGTGAGGGTTGCGTCGTAGGGCACGACAAAGTTCCTGGGCACGAAGCCCGGGGCGTTGATCTGGTCCCAGGTGTAGAGGCGGAGGCTCTCGGTTTTCTCCAGGAGGATTTGCGTGGCGCGCAGGTTCTCGCGCGCCATGCGGATGCTGGTGATGCCGGCGGAAATGCCGCCGTAGATCGCCAGCACGACGATGCCCACGATGGCCATGCTCACCGTCACCTCGACGAGGGTGAAGGCCCCGCCTCGCCGCGGTCGGTTCGGTCGATTGCCTGATTCAGTCTTCATGTCGTGAACAGATCGGTTCTATCCACGTTGGCTATCGACAGGATTGGTTCGGGGTTTAGCCCGGTCTTACAGCCGTTTCGCGAGTTCCGCCTGGCTGGAGGCGAACACTTCCCGATGCAGCGAGTTGCCGTGGGCGTCCATCGTCACGACCGCCGGGAAGCGCTCGACGTCCAGTTCCCAAATCGCTTCCGGCGCTCCAAATTGCTCCATCATGTAAACGCCGCGGACCGACTTGATGCACTCGGCCAACACCTGCGCCGCGCCGCCCACGGCGTGCAAGTAAACACAGCCCGCCTCCTGGCACGCCGCGAGGGTTCGATCACCCATGCCCCCTTTGCCGATGACGCCCCGGATGCCGAACTTGCGGATGATGTCCCCCTGGTAAGGCTCCTCGCGGATCGAGGTCGTCGGTCCCGCCGCAGTGACCTTCCATCGGCCTTGCTCGTCTTTCATAACGACAGGACCGCAGTGATACAGGATGCCATCGCGCAGCTTGACCTGCGGAGGCAGCGCGCCGCCTTCATACAGGTGCTTGTGGACCGCGTCGCGGCCGGTGAAAATTACGCCGGTCAGCTCGACGGGCTCACCGACTTTAAGCGAACGGATCTTTTCTTCCGAGCACGGGACGCTGAGTTGGATCATGCGCGAAAGGTATCGAGCCTCCTCCCCAAGCGTCAAGGCGCCGGTCGCGGCTACTTCCCGAGGCAGAACTGGCTGAAGATCGAATCGAGCAGGTCTTCCGTCGTGGTCTTGCCGACGACCTCTCCGACGGCGTTCACGGCAATTCGCAAGTCCAGCGCCGCCAAATCGAGTGTTGCGTCCGTCCGCAGCGCATCGGCCGTCCGGCGCGTGGCCTCGCGGGCGCGGCGCAAGGCATCCTGGTGACGCGCATTGATCATCGCTTCCAGCATCTCCGACTTGATGTCGCCCGACCAGATCGCGGACTTGATGGCGTCCTTGAGCGGCTCCAGGCCAGCGCCGGTCAGGCAACTCACGCTCACGACGGATTCGTTCATCGCGCCGGGCAACTCCAGCCTTCGCGGCAGGTCGGACTTGTTGCAAACGAGCACCCGCTTCTTGCCGGCGAACTGCGCCAGGTGGGCCCGTTCCGAATCCGTGAGCGCCTCGGACGCATCGAGCACGTGCAGGATCAGCTCCGCTTGCGCGTAAGAGGCGAGGCTCCGCCGCACGCCCTCGGCCTCAAGCGCGTCATCCGACTCGCGCAGCCCTGCGGTGTCGATGAGTACGACCGGCAGCCCGCGGACGTTGGCGGTCTCCTCGATGGTGTCGCGCGTGGTGCCCGCGACGGACGATACGATGGCGCGATCACGTCCGAGAAGCTGGTTGAGGAGGCTGGATTTGCCCGCGTTCGGCGCCCCGACGATGGCCGCGCGCACGCCGCGCCGAAGGACCTGTCCCTCGTTGGCTGTCCGCAACAGGTC
The DNA here is from genome assembly GCA_964652165.1 of uncultured Bifidobacterium sp. GTDB lineage: Bacteria > Verrucomicrobiota > Verrucomicrobiia > Limisphaerales > JADJPG01 > DASTLJ01. The sequence goes on along the minus strand of CAZZAQ010000459.1, from coordinate 117 downwards.
ACCGATGAACGCTTCCGCTCGCTCCAGCCGGCCGAGCAGTTGCTCCCGGGTATGCGGCGCGATGTCTTCGTCTGGAAAATCGATGTGCGCCTCGACGTGGGCAAGGGTCTTCACCAG